>JBEULM010000030.1 GCA_041287335.1 Hydrogenobacter sp. | reverse complement strand
AAGTTCTCTTTCAAAAGTGCCGTTTTCTCGGGATATAAAAAGGTAATCATCCACAAAATCGCCATCAGCCAGTATGCATGCCCTTTCTAAAAGATTCTTCAGCTCCCTTATATTCCCTTTCCATGGGTAGTTTTTCAGCATTTCCATAGCCTCTGTACTTATCTTCTTATTCCACCTACTGAGAAAAAAATTAACTAATATAGGAATATCTTCTCTCCTTTCCCTGAGAGGTAAAAGGCGCAGTTCAAGGATGCTGAGCCTGTAATAAAGATCCTCCCTGAACTGTCCCTTTTCGCAAAGAGCTTTTAAGTCCCTGTTGGTCGCGGATATTATCCTCACATCCGCAAACTCCTTTTTGACAGAACCTACCCTTCTAAATCTTTTCGTCTCTATAAATCTGAGAAGTTTGGGCTGTATATGCTGAGGTAACTCTCCCACCTCATCAAGAAATAGCGTGCCACCCTTTGCCATTTCAACAAGACCCTTTTTCCTGTGAGAAGCTCCTGTGAAAGCTCCTTTTTCGTGTCCGAAAAGTTCACTCTCAAAAAGTTCCGGAGGTATTGAGGTACATTCTACCACAAGAAAGGGCTTTTCCCTTCTGTGGGAAAGTCCGTGTATATATCTTGCCAAAACTTCCTTACCTGTTCCGGTTTCTCCTATTATGAGCATGTTGGTGTCAGTTTTGGCATACCTTTCGCAGAGAGAGAGAACTTCCGCAAATTTTGGACTTTTTGTATCAAAGGTATAGTCCATGCCTTTTTTGATAAGCTCCTTCAGTGTCAAGTTTTCCTCTTCCGTAAGCTTTTCTTTTATAGCCCTTTTTATGTCTGCTTCAAGTATGTCAAGATTGAAAGGCTTTTGTATAAAGTCGTAAGCACCTGCCTTTATTGACTCCACAGCGGTTTTTATGTCACCGTAACCTGTTATAACTATTATTTTTGCTTCACTCACCTCCTTTACCCTTTTAACCACTTGCGGTCCTTCCGCATCGGGAAGCTTGAGATCAAGTAAAACTATATCGTAAGACTCTTCAAGAAGTGCCTTTAGAGCCTCTTCAAGGCTACCAACACCTCTACAGTTATAATGAGCCTTTGACAAAGCCTTCGTGAGTGCTTGTCTAAGACTTACATCATCTTCTACGAGCAGAAGGCTCACCATAACATAAAAAATATATCACTCAAGTTTGTAGCCAAAACTCCTCACAAGCTCGGGTCTTCTTCTCCAATCGGGCTTTACCCTAACCCAAAGTTCTAAATAAACCTTCCTTCCAGTTATGAGTTCCAACTCCTCCCTTGCCATCTTACCTATAACTTTTAGCCTTTGCCCACCCCTGCCTATAATTATGGGTTTATAATTTTCCCTGTCCACCACTATCTCACCCTTTATCACAAGAACCGAAGGATCATGTTTCCCTTCGGAGATCTCATTAATCACAACTGCAACACCCTGAGGTATCTCTTGATGTACTTTCATAAGCACTTTTTCCCTGACTATTTCAGCTGCTAAAAGACGGAGGGGAAGGTCGGTCAACATATCCTGAGGGAATAGAGGTTCACCTTCGGGAAGGTACTTAAGGATTGTTTTTAAAAGCTCATCCGTGTTGTACCCTTTCAGAGCGCTCACAGGTATCACTTCCTTAAATTCACCGTGCTTCTTGGTGATATTTCCAGCTAATGGAAGAACCTCACTTACGTGTCCTATCTTATCCACTTTATTTATAACTAAAAATACATGCTTTTGGTTTGCCAAAGGTTTTATATAGTTGTTAAATACAAGTTCGTCATCCTCCTTCCATCCATCCTCTGCGTCTATCATAAAAAGTATTATGTCCGCATCATCTAAGGAGGCACTTGCCACTTCTACCATAGCCTCTCCTAAGGCGTCCCTCGGTCTATATATGCCGGGTGTGTCAAGAAAAACTATCTGTGCTTGATCGGGTATATTTTTAACACCAAGCACCCTTATACGTGTGGTACCGGGTTTTGGAGAAACTATGGAAACCTTCGTACCTATTATCTGATTGAGAAGGGTGGACTTACCCACATTTGGTTTCCCAACTATAGCTACGTAGCCAAACTTCATCCCATACCTAAAAGTTTCTTTATGCGTTTTATTAGTCCTGATCTTCTTCTCATTTCGTAGCTTAACCTTTCCAGAGTATCTCCTATCCTACCTGATACTGCCGAAAGACTCCCTTTGTCTTTTATCCTGTCTTCGTAAAGGAACTCTTTAAGTACTTCGTTAGTCTGCTCTAATACTTTTGTGGCTCTCTCTAACTCCTTTTCGTTTTCAAGGTTTAGCTTATTAATAGCGTCTTCCAATGCCTTCCATGTAGCTTCCACTGCGCTATTAAAACTCTTGCTACCAGTTTCGTAATCTCCAGCAAACTGACTCAATATTTGAGTAAGTTTGGACTTAAGACTGAACCTATATTGGGAAAGCTCCATATAAAAAGGTTCCTTTTTATCTATATCTTTAAAGAAGTTCTCTACTATACTGACCAAACTATCTTCTATACTTGGAACTCTGTCCATGATTTTACCTCCACTACTCTCCTTCAAAGGACTGAAGCTCTTCCATAAGTGATTTTACCTGGTGCATAACTGCACCTTTTAACTGCTCTACGCTTGATCCCCAATAAGCTTCGTTAAAAACGATTTTCTTTTCCGGACCTTCTTCACCAAAGCTTCCCGTATAACGTACTATCACCGTAGGATAAGCGGCGTTTTCCTCACAATCATCCTCTTCAATACCGGGAAAGCAGATGAGTAGTTCTATCTCAGGTGGTATAGCCATGCTTTTTAACTCTTTTGCAAGATTTATAAAAATTTCCCTTGGATATTCCATTTTTAGCTCCTTAGGACATCTTGCAAGCTCTTTTTCACAGACGCATCAAGTAAAAAGCCGTAAGTTTTTACAACAAATCCCCCTATAAGGGAAGCATCTTCAGTAACTTCAAACTCCAGCTCTCTTCCAAGCAATTTACCAATAACCTCCCTTATCCTTTCAAGCACCGATCCGTCAGTTTTTTTTGCCAGTATTAAAAATGCTTTGGAAAACCTCAATGTCTTCTCAACTTCGTGATCATATAGCCTTTTTATTTCGGATATTAGAGGAAAGGCGTTTAGCTCAATTATGTAAGATAAGATTGTATCTATCTCCTTAAGTATGTTCAGCCTTTCCCTAATAGCTTTCAGATAAGATAGCTTAGCATCTGAAGGTACTAAAGGATTTATCATAAAATCTCTAAAGCTCTTTTCTTTCCTGTAAAGTTCAGACAGCAAGCCCAAAAAGTCTGATACTGCAAGTAATGTTTTTTTCTCTTTAGGTAACGAACTTATAAGCATCTTGGATAACTTTCTTGCAAGATCCACGTTCTTTATCATGTTTCCTCCAAAAACTTGAGGGATCTTTCTATGTATCTCTTTTGTATCTGCGGATCTTCAAAAGCTTTTTGAAGCATTTCTGTAGCCAGCTCTTTAGCTTTCTCCATGCCAAAGTGTAAAAGTTCTTCTTTTGCTCTCTTTGTTTCTATCTGTATGGCTTCCTCAGCTTTTTCCCTAATTCTTCCCGCTATTTGCTGTGCCTTCTTAAGCTCCTCTTCCTTCACGTATTCGGCAGTTTCTTGAGCCAGCTTTATCTGTTCTTTATACCTCCTTTGTGCATCCTCATAACTTTCTTTGGCTCTGTTTAGCTCCTCCTTTGCAAGCTTTAGCTCCTCTTCCGAAGCGTTAAGCTTCTCTGTGAGACTCTTAAAGAAGTTACCGAAAGCTTCGGATATTGGCTTGCGACCAAAGTAGTAAACTATTCCCAAAAATAAGATTATGTTAAAGCCTTTCCAGAAAAGCTCCAGAGCGCTATGTCCGTTTTCCGTCATGCAGCTTCCTCCAGAAGTTTATCCCTTATGAGCTTAGCTATTTCTACTATTCTTTCCTCAAGTTTTCTCTTTTCTTCCTCAAGGGATCTCCTTATTTCTTCAACAGCCTTTAATATTTCCTCCTGAGTTTCCCGCTCTACTCTTTGCAGGATCTCAACTTTCAATTTTTCGGCTTCCTTTCTGGATCTATCAAGTATAGCGTTAGATTCCCTTCTACCTTCCTCCAATATTTTTGTGGCTTCAGACAAAAGTTTTGTAGCTTCCTCTCTGATTTTCTTCGCTTCTTCCAGATTTTTTTCCGTTACGCTTTCCCTCTCTAATATTACCCGGGTGTAAGGTCTTACGAGTATGTAGTTTACAAGTAGCATAAATATCAAAAATAACCCCGCCTGCAACAAAAGTGTAAAATTAGGGTAAAGCGCCTGCTGTATATCCATTATTCAGCCTCCACCTAACCTATTATAACCTCAAAAACTACAAAAGGCAATCAAGCTCTCCTTTTTATTTTATCATATTAAGCAAGAATGAAAAAAGGTATAAACTTGGTCATTTTTCTGATCTCCCTTTCAGCCTTTATATCAATAACCTTATTTGAAGCTTTCCTCGTGATACTGCTCATTTACTATACTCTTTATTTGCTGAAAAATAGGGAACTACCAAAAGGTATTTTATTCAAGCCTCTTGTGATGTACGCTGTTCCGACTTTTTTATCTGCCCTTTTTTATACGCCCTGGTACATCAATAAGGGTATTGAAAGGAGCTTCTTCATGTTCATTTACCCAATCGGTGGATACGCGAGAAGATCCGAGAAGTTTTTCTATAGGCTTAACATGATGCTTCTCTCTATAGGGTATATCCTAATTCCAGTAGTTATATACAGATTTTACAAAACTGGACAGCCCGCTCCTGTCTGGGGAGGGTGGTTTGAAGTTGGTATATTTTACTCTATATTTTCGCTATCCGCTTTATCCCTTTTTATAAAGGATAAGAAGTACGTCTATCTTGTGAGCTTCTTTCTTTTCGTGTGCTTTGTGCTTTTGAGTATGAGAAGATCAGCCATACTCTCTCTCGTAATTTCGCTTTTCATATTCGCATTCCTTATGAGAAAGCACCTATCTTTTAGGTCTGTAGTGATCTCTTCTTTGATGCTCCTCAGCATGGTAGGATTTTCTTTTTACATACTTATTAAAAAGGACGAGAGGTTCAGCACCCTTTATCAGGTTATTACGGGACAAAAGCCCTTAAATGAAGAGACATTAAACAAAATATCAAGTCTCAGGTGGCAAAATTTCAAAGCCGGTGTTGAGGTAATAAAGAGAGATTTATCTGAAAGGAATTTTCTTCCGCTACTCATAGGACACGGCGTAAACCCAGGATTTGAGCTTGAACCGAAATCTCAGATTAGCGGAGCATACGAGTCAGTGCTCTTTATATCAGTACTTATAGAAAATGGCATTTTAGGACTTTCAGGTATAGCGTACCTTTACGCTAAATACTACACCTTTGTAATGAGATTTCGCCTAAGCAGAGAGAATATATTTGTTGTGCCTTTCTTACTTACACCATCCCTTATATTTGTCGGATCTATCTTTACAGGCTTTTGGGATGCCCTTTTACCTCTTTATCTTGTTTGGTTTAGGATAGTAGAGGAAGAGCAAAAAGCTTGACTGTAGCTTGTTTTTATCGTAGTATTTTTACGTGTGAGAGAGATAGTAGAAGCTAACATAAAAGGGATAATAAAGGAGCTTTATGGACTGCATATAGAGGGCTTTGTTATAGACAAACCCAAAGACGAAAAACTGGGTGATTTAGCTACAAATGTTGCCTTTCTCTTATCAAAAGAGCTAAAGCTGGATCCTAAGCAAGTAGCACAAGAGCTTGCAAAAAAATTGAGTGATGAAAATGTATCTGCAAAAGCTACGGGCGGTTTTATAAACTTTACTTTTTCGGAGATGTATCTCAAGGAGGAATTTGAAAGACTCGTTCTGGAGGGAGAAGCATACTTTGTGGAAAACTTAGGCTGTGGAGAAAAAGTGCAGGTGGAATTTGTGAGCGCAAACCCCACGGGTCCTCTTCATTTAGGTCACGGAAGAGGCGCTGTAGTAGGGGATGTACTTGCTAACCTTTTAGAAACCTTTGGCTACAATGTTACCAGAGAATACTACATTAACGATGCGGGCTATCAGGTTTACCTTCTGGGACTTTCCATACTTTATAGATACAAAGATCTTTTGAATCAGCATGATGAGGAGCTTAAGGAGATTTATGAAAGAGAGGGATATAAAGGTGGCTACATTGTACAGCTTGCCAAAGATGCAAAAGCCTT
The DNA here is from genome assembly GCA_041287335.1 of Hydrogenobacter sp. Lineage (NCBI taxonomy): Bacteria > Pseudomonadati > Aquificota > Aquificia > Aquificales > Aquificaceae > Hydrogenobacter > Hydrogenobacter sp. The sequence goes on along the minus strand of JBEULM010000030.1, from coordinate 49,404 downwards.
TTACGGCGATACTCTCCTCAAGGAGGATAAAGAAAAAGCTATAGATCTGCTTAAGGATTACGGAGTAAAAAGGCTCTTAGAGGAAATTAAAAGCACTTTAGAACTGTTGAATATAAGATTTGACGTTTGGTATAGCGAAAGAACCCTTTACCAAGGAGGTAAAGTCCAAGAGGTCATAAATGCGCTCACGGAGAAAGGTTATACATACGAAAAGGATGGGGCTTTGTGGTTCAGATCAACTCAATTTGGGGATGATAAAGATAGGGTACTGAGAAGATCTGATGGGACATATACTTACTTTGCCAGTGACGTAGCTTATCACTGGGAAAAATATAAGAGAGGTTTCACTCGTGTGATAAACATCTGGGGAGCTGACCATCACGGATACCTTCCCAGACTAAAAGGAGCGCTTTTGGCTTTAGGTGTACCTCCCGATTGGTTGAGCGTACAGTTCGTTCAGATGGTTAGACTCTTCAGCCAAGGTCAGGAGATGAGGATGTCCAAAAGAACTGGGGAGTTCATAACACTTAAGGAACTTGTAGAAGAAGCTGGACCCGACGCGGTCAGGTTTATCTTTTTGACAAAGAGAAGCGATACACCTCTGGATTTTGATATAGACCTTCTAAAAAAGAAAAGCTCTGAAAATCCAGTTTTTTACGTCCAATACATGCATGCGAGGATAAGAGGAGTTTTCAGGGAAGTACTTTCCAGATTCGGCATAGATGCGGATACGGAAAGGCTTGAAAATCATGTTTATTCTTTAAAAGAAGAACAGGAGATCAAGCTTATAAAAAGGGTGGTATTTCTAAAGGATCAGATAAAGGAAGCTGTTGTTAAGATGCATCCTCATATAATAACTTATGAGCTTATAGAACTCGCAAAAGACTTTCATAATTACTACAATCACTATCGCATTATGGTTGAAAATAGGAGCGTGATGCTTTCCCGCCTTGCTTTACTCAAAGGAATTGAAAGATCCGTAAAATTTGCGCTAAAATTAATGGGGGTAACAGCACCAGACAGTATGTAAAGGAGGAGAAAATGAAGAGGGAAAGGCTCGTAATCCTTCTTGGATTGCTCGTAGCTACAGTTTTTTTCTATCTTGGACTGAATGCCTGGCTTAAAAACAAGGAGGAGAAGGTTGTACCTCCACCTGTAGTCATACAACCCAAACCTAAGGAAGCTACACCTCAAACTCAAACTGCGCAACCTCCAACACCACCTGCTGAAAAGACACCACCTTCAGAAGAAAAACCTCATGAGGAAAAGAAGGAGAGAGAAGTACAAAAAGTTAAAGAGGAGCCTATAGCGCAAAAGATAAAAGAGGAAAAGAAGACGGTAAAAAAAGAGGAGCATAAAAAGAAGACCTACACAGTACAAATAGGAGCCTTTTCTAACGCCGAAAATGCGCGAAAAGCCCTCAAGAAGGCAGAAGAATTGGGATACAAAGGTAGCATAGTGCAGGAGGAAGGTCTTTATAAAGTGAGGCTGAAGGTTGCTACTGCTGATATAAAAAAGGACGTGAGCAGGTTAAAGAGCCATTTTGGAAGTGTTCTTCTTAAGCGATGAAAAGGGTCTTACTTTTGATATTCTTAGCTCTAGTTTCATGTGCAGTCAAAGATCAAAAAGAGACAAAAGAGTGGCAGTATTATTACGATCTTGGTATGTCTTCTTACGTTGCTAAAAACTACTCTGACGCTATAGCAAATTTTTTTAGATCAGCACAGATAGCACCGAAAGAACCGAAAGTGTGGAATGCCTTAGGACTCGCCTATATGGAAGCAAAAGAGTTCCAAAAGGCGGAAAATTCCTTTCGGAAAGCGCTGGAGGTTGACCCTACATACACAGAAGCTAAGATGAATCTTGGCATACTGTACTACAACATTAAGGATTACGAAAAAGCAAAAAGTACCTTGGAAGATACACTCAAGGATGAGACTTTTTCTCAAAAGCATATGGCTTATTACTATCTTGCGAAAGTTTATAAAGCTCTGGGTGAGGATCAAATGTATATAGATAGCTTAGAAAAGGCTACAGCTTATAATCCTATGTTTTTAGAAGCTCAGATGGAGCTTGCGCAAGAATATGAAAGGAGGGGTGATTACGAGAAGGCCAAGGATATTTACAGTGCGTTGCTTAATAATAACGTGGATAATCCTGTAGTTCTTCTCGGTCTTGCAAGAGTAAATTTCCAGCTCGGCAATTACGAAGCCTCAAAGGATATAATAAGGAGCATCCTTGAGAAAAAGGAAAGTGATAATCTAATCAGGAGTCAGGCTTACGAACTTCTAAACAAGGTACTTATAAAGGAACAAGAGAAATATATACGTAGCCTACACAGAGGAGAAAAACCTGAAGAGGTACCTTCTTCAGCGCAGACAAAAAAAGAAGAGCAGCTTCAAATAAAAGAAAAAACGTATGCCATACAGTTGGGGAGCTTTTCCTCTTATGAAAGAGCAGATGCTTTCAAGAAAAAGTTAGAAGGATCTCTCAAAGACGTCAGAGTGATAGAACAATCTGGAATATACAAAGTTATGTATGGAAGATTTACCAGCAAAGAAGAAGCTGAAAAAGAGCGGAAGAATCTTTTAAAAAACTTTAACATCCTTGGTTTTATAGTAGAACAGTGACTAACATCTCTTGAGAGCATCCTTGAGCATACTTTTCATTCTTATAAAGTGAGTACCTTTCCAGAAGATGCTGGCGCATTTTGGGCATTGCGTAAAGTCGTATCCAAATTCGTAAACGATAAGTGGCAGTTTGTCCTTTATTCGGTCCTTGTTTACTTTCTTAAGTTCCGTGTTGCAGTAAGGACATCTGTTTAACAAAAGTTTAGGCTTTATCCGGAAATGTTTTACTATAAGGCATAGCTGAACTTCCCAGTCATCCTTTGGTATAATGATATAAGAAATACCCCAGCTTATAAAATGCCTTTCCCATTTTCTTGAAGTAGTTACAAAAATCCTGTTTGCGTGGCTAACTATATCCTTCTTGTTTATAGCCCCCTTCAATACCTGTACATCTTGACCCAGGAATCTCAACCACTTAGCTAACTTTTCAAGGTCAGATTCAAGTAGAAACTTCAAGTTCCTCCATACTGATAACTTCCTCGGGATGCGCTATTCTCCCAAGTACCGCACTTGCTGCAACAACTGCAGGATTTGCCAAATAAGCTTCACTCTTGGGATGCCCCATTCTTCCCGGAAAGTTTCTGTTGGATGTGGAAATACACCTCTCACCTTCAGCCAAAATACCCATATGCCCACCCAAACATGGACCGCAGGTGGAAACGGAAACTATGCATCCTGCCTCTGTAAAGATGTCTATCAGTCCTTCGTGAAGGGCTTGATGGTAAACAGCCTTTGATGCTGGTATCACTATACAGCGTACGTAAGGATGTACCCTTTTACCTTTCAAGATTCTCGCAGCGATCCTGAGGTCTTCTATCTTTCCATTGGTACAAGAACCTATGAAAGCTTGATCTATGGTTATGTGCGTGGATTCACTTACAGGATGTACGTTAGATGGGAGGTAAGGCCATGCAACGAGCGGTTCTATTTTACCCGCATCCCATTCGTAAACTTCCACATAATTTGCATCCGGATCACTGGTGTATACCTTCCAAGGTTTCTTTGCCCTCTTTGATACATACTCCACAGTCTTTTCGTCAGGCGCTATTATACCATTTTTACCTCCAGCTTCTATAGCCATGTTCGCTATGGTAAGTCTTTGTTCAACGGACAGATCACTTATGGCTTCACCTTCAAATTCCATAGCTCTGTACAGCGCTCCATCAACACCGATTTGACCTATAGTGTAAAGGATAAGATCTTTGCCAGTTACCCAAGGTTTTGTCTTTCCATAGAAAATAAATTTCATAGATTCCGGCACTTTCAACCAGATCTCACCGGTAGCTAAGGCGTAAGCCAAATCAGTAGAACCGACACCTGTAGCAAAAGCTCCTATACCTCCATAGGTACATGTATGGGAATCTGCACCTATAACGAGATCTCCTGGCACTACTATACCCTGCTCTGGAAGTATGGTATGTTCTATCCCCTCACCTTCCTGGAAAAACCACTTTACATTATGTTTTCTCGCGAACTGTCTCACGATCTTTGCCTGCTCGGCGGACTTTATATCTTTAGCAGGAACAAAGTGAGACAGTACCAAAGCAACCTTGTTTGGATCAAATATCTTATCTATACAGTACTTCTCTAAAGTTTTTATGGCAAGTGGTGCGGTCACATCGTTAGCCATAGCAAGATCAATCTTCGCAGTGATCAACTCTCCAGAAAACACTTCCTTTTTTCCCGCGTGCTGTGCAAGTATCTTCTCAGTTATAGTCATACCCATACTTTACCTCCTTCTCGGTTTTTGCTCTCACTCACACCATCCCTCCAACGGGTTCCTCTTGTGTCTTTTTATCAAGATTTATCTCTTCCTTTTTGCACTCATTCTTTATCTCAACACCATATAACTTTAGAACCTCAACAAATTCTTCGCAAGATATGGTTTCCTTCTCAAGCAACTTCTTTACAACAGCTTTAAGAGGTTCTTTGTGCGTCTCTATAGTTTTTCTTGTCTCTTCGTATGCCCAAGTGAGTATGTTCTTCACTTCCTGATCTATTTCCTTCCTCAAATCCTCGCTTATATCCACAGATGTGGTCATGCCCCCTAAGAAGGGATTTACGGTTTTTCTGACAGCAAGGGGTCCTACCCTATCACTCATTCCCCACATGGAAACCATCCTGTAGGCAAGTTCTGTTGCCCTCTGAAGATCATTCTCCGCACCGGTAGTTATACCCTCCTTCCCGTAAAAAACTTCCTCGGCTGCGCGCCCACCCATAAGGGTGAGTATCTTTCCCATAAGGTCCTCTTTATCATACATGTGCTTGTCATCTATAGGGAGCTGTTGAGTCACACCAAGAGCCATACCTCTTGGTATTATGGATACTTTGTGAAGCGCATCTGACCCTGGTACCATAAGGCTCATAAGTGCATGACCTGCCTCATGATACGCTATCTTTTCCTTCTCCTTGGGTGATATGACCATCCCTTTCCTCTCAAGACCCATAGTTACCCTGTCTATAGCTTCCTCTATGTCTTCCATTTCCACATAGTCTTTACCCTTTCTCGCTGCAAGAAGCGCCGCTTCGTTAAGTACATTCTCAAGATCCGCGCCGGTAAAACCCGGAGTAGCTCTTGCAACTATTTCCAAATCAACATTCGGAGCGAGCTTTTTGTCTTTAGCATGAACTTTGAGTATTTCGTATCTACCTCTTACATCAGGTCTTGGAATGAACACCTGCCTGTCAAACCTTCCCGGTCTCAAAAGAGCAGGGTCAAGTATGTCCGGTCTGTTGGTTGCAGCGATGACTATGATACCTTCTGATGTGTCAAAACCATCCATCTCTACAAGGAGTTGATTAAGTGTTTGTTCCCTTTCGTCATGTCCTCCTCCGAGATTCACGACCCCTCTGGATCTGCCTACTGCATCTATCTCGTCTATGAATATGATGCACGGAGCGTGCCTCTTTGCGGTATCAAATAGATCCCTCACCCTTGCAGCCCCGACCCCTACAAACATCTCAACAAAATCAGAACCTGATACGGATATGAAAGGTACGTGGGCTTCACCTGCTATCGCTTTTGCAAGGAGCGTTTTACCTACGCCGGGTTCACCATAAAAGAGAACGCCTTTAGGAGGTCTCCCTCCAAGCCTTTGAAATTTCACAGGATCTTTAAGATACTCTATTATCTCTTTTACTTCTTCTTTAACTTCCTCCATGCCTGCCACGTGATTGAGTGTCACCTTAGGTTTTTCATCTATGTAAACCTTTGCCCTACTCTTTCCAAAGCTAAAAGCTCTAGAATTGGGATTCCCCCCTCCGCTTACCTGCCTCATCATATAAATCCATATACCTATAAAGAGGAGAATGGGAAGCCAAGATACCAAAAAGCTTACAAACCATCCGTTGTGTTCAGGGACAGAAACCTCAACTTTAACACCCTTGTCTATGAGCTTCCCTACTATATCTGATCCCTGAGGTATACCAGTCTCTATCCTTTGACCGTCGGTTGTAACACCTACTATGACGTTGTCCTTGACTTTTACTTCCTTGAGCTTACCTTCATCAGCAAGCTGTAGCACTGTATTTAAAGGGGTTTTTACCACCGTCTCTTTACTCCCTTCAAAGAGGTTAAAGGCGAGTATCATAAAGCCAAGTATAAGTATCCAGACAAAAAGATTCTTTGCCCACTGCATTCGCTAACCTCCTAATAAGGATTAAACATAATCAACCTTCCTATCTTTGCAAGTATAAGTAGTCTCCTTCTACTTTCAGCCTTATGCCTTCACCTAAATCCATACTTCCCCCCCTGATTATGAGGTGCATGGCTTGTTCTATCTTCCTCATATCTTTCACGCCAAGCCATAGAGAAAGCACCCTCCTTTGAAGAGCAGGGTGTAGGGATTTTAATACTCTTCTGCGCAAAGCTTGTCCTTTTGTACATCTTTCTAAAGCTTTGAGGGACTGCTCCCTGATAAAGTCTTCTTCTTCTTTAAGTATGTTTCTCAGCCTAAGCACGGAAGCCTCAAGGTCAGGATTTATCTTTTTTAGTTCTGGCAATACCCTATGCCTTATTCTGTTCCTTGCGTACTTAACATCGTAATTTGTAATGTCCTCCACCCACAACTCCTTTCTTGAGATCACAAATTCCCTTATCTCTTCCTTCGTTACCCAGTAAAGCGGTCTTACAATATCATCTAACTTTTCATCAAAACCCGTAAGCCCATCAAGTCCGCTTCCCCTTACAAGCCAAAGTATTATGGTTTCCACAAGGTCGTTAAGGTGATGCGCAGTAGCTATCAAATCAAAGCCTTTTCTATTTTTTATATCCCTCAAAGCTCTGTACCTTACTTCCCTTGCTAAAGCTTCTAGATTCTCACCGCTATCTTTTGCCATCTCTTTCACTTTAAATTTCTCAACAAATACTTCTAAGCCCTTTCTTTTGGCGAATTCCAAAGCGAACTCTTCATCATTTTCTGAATTTTCTCTTATGCCGTGATTTATATGTGCTAAAGCGAGTCTTTTAAGTCTAAAAAAATCCTTGAGTTCCAGCATAGCCAAGGTTAGAGCCACGGAATCTATGCCTCCTGAGAAGGCTATAAGCACAGAAGCTTCTTCAGGTATGAGTTTTTTTTGCCTCTGAAGTGTAATAACCTTCCTGAGCAGTGTTGAGCGGGTTACTAACTTTTTCATCTTGACATATTTCACCTCAAATGTTTTATAATTTAATACGATAAAGGGCGCGTAGCTCAATGGCAGAGCGGGCGGCTCATAACCGCCCGGTTGGGGGTTCGAGTCCTCCCGCGCCCATTAATTTATAAGTTTTTCTAAGAAATTGCCGAAAAAGACAAAAGCGCCTATTCTTATCCCTCTCGCTATTAAGCTTGCCACGAGAAAGGACAAAAGGGGCATCTTAAAGATACCAGAAAGCCAACAGACGAGTTTATACGGCTCACCTATCAAAACAGCGAAAAATCCATATTTATTAAATACGCTCTCTCCTTTCAGATACATTCTCTCACCAAGAAGACGTTTTACAAAAGCCTCACCAAGAAAACTCGCCATGTAATACGCTACCAAGGCACCGAGCATATTCCCTAAAAGGGCTACAGCGCCAGCTATGTAAGTGCTGAGTTTAAAAAGTGGTGCACCCACAATAAATGGATAAGGTGGTATGGGTTGGATCAGAGACTCTGTAAAGGATATAAGAAATATAGCTGTATAACCGTAACTTGCAACAAAGTTCTGCGCATAACTTTTAAGTTCTGGAAAAAACTGCTCTATCAATGAAGGTAAACCTCCATACCATCAAAAGCAGCGATAGTTTCAACTTGTGTGATAATGCTAACCTGCTTTGCAACCTCTTGGGGATCATAGTGCTTTAAAAATTCGTACCCAAAATGGGTGAGTACAGCCCTTTTAGGCTTTAAACCATTTATAAGTTTAATAGCATCATCTACACAAAGATGCTCTATATACGTCCTTTTACTGTAAAGAGTGGTATTTATGATCATGATATCCACATTTTTAGGGTAAACCTCCAACATCTTCTCTTCAAAAAGTGCGCACGTTACGTAAAGAATTCTATCGTTAAAGAGCAAAGCGTAAGTTTCCGCATTGTGATGCCTGTGTTTCATAACCGCTTTCACTTTTACATCCATATACTTTATAATTTTTCCCTCTTCAAAAAATGCTTCGTAGGCTAACCTTTTTCTCAAATAGGGTAAAAGTATCCTATCTTCTCCCTCAAAGACAGAGCGCGGTGCAAGCAAAGCTGTATGATACCTTTTCCCACCATCCGTTGCGGACTCTAAGATGGAGTTTACATCAGCGGAATGATCAAGATGTACATGGGAGAGTACGACAAGATCAAGATCTCTCGGATCAAAATCCATCTGGTGAAGGTAAACAAAAGCTCCCGGACCAGGATCAACGTGAATCCACCTCCCTGATAGGTTAAGCAAAAAGCCACCCGATCTCCTAAGAAGCCTAAAAGTACTTGCTCTGCCTCCTGCTGTTCCCAAAAACAGTATCTTATCCAACTTCTTCCATTTGTATAGAACCACTAGGACAGCTTTCCATCACCTCTCGTACAGCCCATTTAAGATGATCATCATATCCCTTTTTTATAGGTAACACTAATGGTATACCATCACCTCTATCGGCAAACACCTTGGGAAGCGTATCATAACATAGCCTGCAGGCTGTACATGTATCTATATCAATTAAGATCCTCATTCTTCCTCTGTTATGATAGAACCACTGGGGCATTCATCTGTAACTTCCTTCACTTCTTGCTCAAGCTCTGCAGGCACGAGCATCCAGCCGTCGGGTCCGGGGCTTACCACCTCGGCTATGCCGTCTCCTCTGTTTTTGTAAACCTCTGGAACTCTATCATAACAAAGCTCACAGGAAGTGCAGGTATCAGGATCAACCTTAGTTCTAAGTGCCATACTACTTACCTCCTTAGCAAAGTATTAGGCTATTAAAATATAACACATCTTTAAGTTATCAATATATTCTAAATCATCCTCTTACCAAAAGTTCTTGTACCGTACTCCCGATAAAGGCGGGGTTTTCTATGACATGCACACCTGCTTCTCTCAGAGCTTGCATCTTAGCCTGTGCTGTTCCTTTACCTCCTGTTATTATGGCTCCTGCGTGTCCCATACGTCTGCCGGGTGGTGCGGTAATGCCAGCAATATAGGCAAAAACAGGCTTTCTTACATGAGCCTTTATATATTCAGCTGCTTCTTCTTCCGCGGTACCGCCTATCTCACCAATCATCAGAATGGCTTCCGTTTCTGGGTCTTCGTTAAACATGGCTATTACATCCTTGTGAGAAAGCCCATGCACTGGGTCTCCTCCTATACCTACCGCAGTAGATTGTCCAAGCCCATACTGAGTAAGCTGGAAGGAAGCCTCGTAGGTGAGCGTTCCGCTCCTTGAGGCGATACCTATGCTTCCGCGTCTAAAGATGTGTCCAGGCATTATGCCTACTTTTGCCTCTCCGGGAGTTATTACACCCGGGCAGTTTGGACCTATAAGCTTCGCCTTTGGATAATTTTTGAGCATATAGTGTTTTACCATAAGCATGTCTTTGACAGGTATGCCCTCTGTTATGCAAACAATAAGCTCTATGCCTGCATCAAGAGCTTCCACTATTGCATCTCCTGCAAAGGCTGGAGGGACGAATATGAGGGAACAGTTAGCACCTGTCTCCTTTACCGCCTCTTCCACCGTATTGAAAACGGGTATATCTTCCACCTTCTGACCACCTTTGCCGGGAGTGACTCCTGCTACTACCTTAGTGCCGTAAGCTTTACACTGAAGGGCATGAAAAGACCCTTCCTTTCCAGTTATACCCTGAACTACTACCCTTGTGTCTTTGTTGACGAGTATGGACATCATTAATCCTCCTCAAAGAAGTTTTCGTCAATGTCCTTTATTTCATAGACACTTTTAACATAGACACCTACATTATGCTCTATCATGAGCGTTGCCAATTTATCTCCGTTAATAAGAACTATCTTCTTACCACTTGCCTTAGCCTCCTCAACTGTCCTAAATGCATCCGGAGTAAAATCAGAAGTTGTTATAAGAATACCCACGCTTGCACCTTTTCTTGTAAGGACACCAATAAATTCGTTTACTACCCTTGCACCCACTTTATTATCAGACCATCTTTTAGCCTGAATATATATCTCATCAAGACCTAATTTATCGGACTTCACAATACCATCTACCCCATCATCACGGGTTTGAGGAGTTTCTTTCGGTTCACCGTAGCCCAATTCTCTAAAGAGTTTGAGTATTAGCCCTTCAAAATTCTGCGGACTTATATTTTTTAACTTTTCAAGTAATTTCTGTTTCAGCTCATCCTGTAGTCTTTCATACGCATCTTCTATAGCTTCTTCAGGAGAAATAAGAATTAGACTCTCACCAGTTTTACCTCTATCTTTTACCTCGCTATATGAAGATTTTCCTCCTATCCATTCTTTGTAGTTACGATAGTTCGCCTTTAGGTAATTTATATCTACTTTGATACCAGCTCCTAATACCTTTTTCCCCTCATCAGTAATTCTATAGACACCTCTCCTAACATTTTCAATAAGCCCAGCTTTATTTAAGTGTGATATGGCCCACTCAATAACTTTTGGTATGCGTGGATACCCGCTCTTTAACCTATCCTGTAAATCCCTTTCAGATATGATGCCCTCTTTTAAAAGCTTTTCTATAACAGTTGATTTTATATGCTTTCTATCCGCTCCCGTTTCAGGTTTATCTACAGTAGCAGAAAGCACATGATTAAGAACTTCATTAACGGATAGCATAGTCATCTCCCAAAAACATATCGTAATTACTTGAAAACACTTGCCAGCTCCACAGCCTTTTTTGCTCCATCCCACATATCTTCTGCCGTGATGAAGTTAAGACCTGATTCTTTTAGGAGTTTTTTACCTTCTTCCACATTCGTGCCTTCCATCCTGACTACCACAGGTACCTTTATATCTACCATCTTTGCCGCCTCTATGAGACCCTGAGCCAGCCTGTCGCATCTGAGGATGCCACCAAAGATATTTATGAAAACCGCCTTGACATTTTTATCCGCCATAAGGATTCTAAAGGCATTGGCTATTTGTTCCACATTGGCACCACCACCCACATCAAGGAAGTTGGCAGGATTACCTCCAGCAAGCTTTATTATGTCCATGGTGGTCATGGCAAGTCCCGCACCATTTACCATACAGCCAATGTTTCCATCCAGTTTTATGTAGTTAAGGTTGTAGCGTTTTGCTTCTACCTCAAGAGGGTCAAGCTGGGTGAGGTCTTCCAGCTCTTCAAGATCCTTGTGCCTTATAAGGGCATTGTCGTCCAGCTCCACCTTTGCATCTAAAAGCACGAGATTTCCTTCCTTTGTAAGCACAAGCGGGTTTATCTCCACAAGGCTTGCATCCAAATCCATATATGCTTTGTAGAGAGCCAGAGCTATCTTTACAAATTCATTTATTGGAAGTCCCAGTCTGAAGGCTATTCTCCTTGCCTGAGAAGGCATGAGGCCAAGGGCTGGGTCTATGTGGAACATGATTATGGCTTCTGGCTTTTCTTTTGCTACCTCTTCTATTTCCATACCACCTTCCGCGGAGGCCATCAAGATAGGCTTTGAGACAGACCTGTCAAGGGTTATGGAGAGGTAATACTCCTTTTCAATATTCGTTGCCTTCTCTATCCATACTCTACTTACAGGCTTTCCATCAGGACATTGGAAAGTCTTTAAAACCTTTCCCAGCATTCCCTCCACTGCCTGCTGTAGCTCTTCCATGTTTTTCACAAGCTTTACACCACCAGCCTTTCCTCTACCTCCACAATGCACCTGAGCCTTTACCACGAGGGGAAATTCACCAAGCTCCTCTGCTACTTGACAGGCTTCTTGAAGGCTAAAGGCTACTCTACCCTCTGGTACAGGAAGGCCATACTTTTTTAGAATTTCTTTTGACTGATGCTCGTGCAGTTTCATGCCTGCCTCCAAAAAGGTTTCAAAAGATTATAGCAAAAGTCATAGGCTTTCGTTATGCTTATTCTTATGGGTCATATAAAGAGAAAAGCCCAGATGGCAAAGGTTATGGCAAAGCACGGCTTTGGGCTTTTACTTTTCAGGCTTGGGCTTGGACACCTTGTGCCTTTTCATTGGGGTCTTTTTGGACACAGAAAAAAAGAAAAACCTTACAGACCGGAAGAACATCTAAGGCTTGCCTTTGAAGAGCTTGGTCCCACCTTTATAAAGCTTGGGCAAATACTAAGTGTAAGACCAGACCTGCTACCCGAGGAGTATATTGATGAGCTTTCTAAACTACAGGATAGAGTGCCACCCTCCGATACAGCGTCTATAAAAAAGGTTATGGAAGAGGAGCTCGGTAAAAGTGTAGAAGAGCTCTTTGAATACTTTGAGGAAACACCGATAGCTTCAGCCTCTATAGGTCAAGTGCATAGAGCAATTCTCAAGAGTGGGGAGAAGGTTGTCCTAAAAGTTCAAAAGCCAGAGGTGGAAAAACAGATAATGGAAGACCTTGAAGTTTTTGAAGAACTGATAGAAACAGTTACAAGAAGCGAGCTGGGAAGAAGATGGGATTTAAGATCCCTTTTTGAGGAATTCTCCTACACGATAAAAAATGAGCTTGATTACATAAGGGAAGGTAGGAACTGCGACACCTTTAGAAAGAACTTTAAGGGAGACCCTGACATATACATACCAAAGGTCTTTTGGGAATATACGACAAGGAAAGTCTTATGCCTTGAATATGTGGGAGGAATAAAGATAAACAGCCTTGAAGAGCTTAAAAGGGAGGGACATGACCTTAAAAGGCTTGCAAGGAAAGGCACAGGTATGTATTTGAAGATGATATTCAGAGATGGCTTTTTCCATGCAGACCCGCATCCGGGAAACCTTCTTGTTATGAAAGATGGAAGGATAGCCCTCCTTGACCATGGTATGGTGGGAACCATAGACAGCATGGGAAGGCTAAACCTATTCCAGTTAATGTATGGCATAGTTAAGGGGGATACGGACCTTGTAATGGATGCGGTCTATGACCTTGGCGTGCAGACAAAGAGGGGAAGCGATCAGTTTTTAAAGAGGGAGCTTGAAATCCTATTTTCCTACTACTTTATGCAACCCATAAGGGAAATTAAGCTTTCAAAGATAGTAAATGATACGCTTAAGCTTTCTTATAAATATGGCATGAAGATACCCTCCGACCTTTACCTGCTTTTAAAGACCTTAGCCCTTGCAGAAGGCACAGGCATACAACTTGACCCAAACTTTAGGCTTATTGAAAAGATTGAGCCTGTTGTTAAAAGAGGCTTTAGACAGATGATTCTGCCTATGCTCACTAAGAGAGAAGTTTTAAGAAATACACTAATGGCTACAAAGTTGGGACTACAGGCTGTTTCAAAAACAAAGAAATTCCTGAGAGATTTGGAAAGGGGAGAGGTAAGGGTTTCCGTTGATTACACAGGTGAGGAAAGGCTCATAGAAGACCTCAGGAAGGATATAAACAGGCTTGCCATGAGTGTAATAACCCTCGGCTTCCTTCTTATGACAACCCTTATAGTCCTTTTTGTTGCACCTTACATAATAAAGGAGTATATAGTCTATGCAATTCTCATACTGACCCTCTTCATGCTCATATACGGCTTTATGAAGCTAAAAGCCACATGATTCGATGCCTATAACCTCACTCATAACCTGTGCTTTTAATACAATGAAGATGGAGTAATTCACAGAAAGCTTTCACGACCTGTTTAGATGATACTCCCTTCTAAACTCTTCCCACTTTTTTTGCCTCGCCTCTTTTGAAGAAAAGGCAAGAACACCGAGCAGATAAGATACAGCTATAATCAATATAAAAACCAAAAGAATGATAGTATTTTTGTTCATGTTTTTCTCCCTTTAACCAAAGGGGGCAAAGCCCCCGAGATATCAAGAGTGTTGAGGTTTATGATTATAATCGTAAGGATCCCAGTCAGAAGGTAGTTCGGGAATACGATCAAAGTTGTGAGGAGGTGGTGGTGAAGGTATCTGCCATTCTAAGGAGTTGGAACCCCATGGATTTGAACCGGCTTCTTTACCTTTTACAGCTGAGATTATCCAGTTTATGAGGCTAAGGAAAATACCAAAGGCAAGGATAAAAGCTCCTATCGTCTGTATGTGCTGAAGCTCTATGAATTCGGGTATAGGCGGGTAGTCTGCGTATCTTCTGGGCATACCTTCAAGACCTATGATGAACTGGAAGAAGTAAAAGAGGTTTGATCCTATCATAATTATCCAGAAGCTGATCTTTCCGAGCTTTTCATTGTACATTCTACCGGTAAGCTTAGGAAACCAATAATATATCCCACTAAAGGCTCCAAGGGTTGTAGCCATTCCAAGGACATAATGGAAATGTGCCACAACGAATTGAGAGTCCTGAGCGTTTATGTCAAAGGATGGGAGTGCAAGAGGTATACCGGTAAGACCTCCTATGAGAAACATGAATATACCGCCTAAGGTAAATAGCATCGGTGTAGTGTACCTTATAGAGCCTTTGTGAAGGGTTGCGACCCAGTTAAAGATCTTTATACCTGTTGGAACACCTATGAGAACCGTCGTGTAAGAGAAAACGATCCTCACCCAATCCGGTATCCCTGAGGTAAAGAGGTGATGCACCCAGACCATGAATCCCAGAAGGGCTATCGCCCATATGGCAAATACCATCGTAACTTGTCCGAAGATAGGTTTTCTTGAAAAGGTTGCTATGACTTCCGAAAAAACGCCAAAGGCTGGTAATATCATCACGTAAACCGCCGGATGCGAGTAAAACCAAAATACGTTTTCGTATATGAGGGGATCTCCACCAAGATTCGGATTGAAGAAGTTGGTCCCAAGGTACTTGTCAAGAAAGAGCATGGTAACCGCACCTGCAAAGGAAGGCACGCCTAACAGCTGTATAACGTTGGCAGCCATTATACCGTGAAGTATCAAGTTCATATTTTTGAGTGTTACTCCCGGCGCTCTCATTCTTAGAGTGGTAGTAATAAAGTTAACCGCACCCATAATAGAAGACGCACCTACGAGATGAACTATGAAAACGTAGAGGGCTGTGGTACCTGCATCATCATTCAACGAGTAAGGTGGGTATCCTGTCCACATCATCCTTATGTGATTGGAAGGTATGAGAGTCAAAAGCACAAGTACACTTGCTGCGAAGAATGTCCACCAGCTAAGGGCATTGAGCCTAGGGAAAGCAACATCTCTAGCTCCTATCATTAGAGGGATTAAGAAATTGGCAAAAGCGCTCCACACACCTATCGCCCACCATAAAAGCATAACAACACCATGTCCGGTAAGAAGGTAATTGTATGTTTCTGGAGACATAAACTGAAGTCCAGGTTGCCAAAGCTCCAGTCTTATACCGAGAGCCATCAAGCCCGCAACTATAAAGAAAAGCAGGGTAGTTACGCCGTAAAAAACGGCTATCTTCTTGTGATCAGTTGTAAAGATCCATTCCCTGATACCTGCACTGTACCAGGGTCTGTAAACGCCTACAGCTGCCATCACTGCACCTCCTTTGCGTTACTTGCTAACTCAAGACTACTTGCCGATTGAGTTACACCAGCTCTTACCCACTTATCAAACTCTTCCTGAGGGACCACTTTTATTATAGCAACCATATGCGAGTGTTGTGTACCACAGTACTCTCTACAGAAAGCCCAATATTCACCAGGTTTGTTTATTTGAAACCACAGATGCGTTATCCTTCCAGGCACAGCATCCTCCATAACCTTAGCAGGACGCACATAAAAGGAGTGTATCACATCCCTTGAGGTGAGAAGCACTTTGATTGGTTTGCCAGCGGGAAGGACTATCTTCTGTTCTTCAGGTATCTTGTAGTCGGGACTGAAGAAAGCAAAAACCTTTTTTCCTGTAGGGTAATCCACTTCCCATCCCCACATAAACCCTGTCACTTTAATTTCCATAGCACCCTGCGGTGCGTTCCTTTGCTGTCTGTAGAAAACGAAACTCTGTGTAGCTAAGTATATGACTATGAGGAGAGGTATAACTGTCCACGTAACTTCAAGGGCGTTATTTCCCTCAATATGCTCACCTTCTTCGTTCTTTCCGGGTTTGTATCTGTACTTTATCATAAAGTAAAGCATGGGTATGGCAACTACAAGATAGATCACAATCGCTATAAATAGCCAGATATCGTATATTCTGTCCCACAGATTTGCAGGATAAGCGAGTGGCTCAATGCTCATTTTTATACCTCCTGAACTTTCTTAAAAGTCAAAGTTAATAAGCCTGTAACACCTAAAAGGCTAAAACCCATTACCGCAAAAATCACGAGCGGATCTATGACGTACTTGCTCCTGCTCGGATCGTACCTGTAACAAGCGAGCAGAGCGAGATCCACTATATTGTTGATGGTAGGTTTGTCCCTTTGGGCATCAATAAGCGCAAGTTTTATATCCTTAGTTTTCGGAAAAGTTCCAAAAAGGTATCTCATGACTTTTGCATCAGGAGAGAGAAATATAAGAGTATTCGGATGGATAAAAGTCCTGTCCCTTTCTGAGAAAAAGAACCTGAATCCTACACTCTTTGTAAGATCTTTGATATCCTCCTCCTGTAAAATACCGAAAGTCCAGTTTTGTGGAACTCTCCCAAGCTTTTCCTTAAAAGCCTTCAAAGTATCCATGCTGTCCCTTTTGTCAAAGGAAAGGACAAGCACATTGAAACCATTGCCATCAAGATCCTTCACCGCTTTGAGCAGATTTTCTGTAAGTATGGGGCAGGATGCGTCACACGTATAATAGGCAAGCTGAAGTATGGTGGGTTTTTTATCTACCACCTTGTAAAGACTTGACCACCCTTTGTCTGTAAGTATGGTGTAATCTTTCAATTTCTTGCCTAAATATAGGTCTTGCTGAATCTCCAATACCGAAGGATCAAAGTAAGAGTTTTTGGGAAGTTTGTCGTAAGAGAATGATAAGCTCACAAGGAGAAGGATGAAGAAAAGCCCTTTCACACGAGACCTCCTATGATGTATGCACTGCTTGCAACGAGAAGCCACATGAGGTCTACAAAATGCCAGTATATACTTACAGCTTTGAACATGGTCGTTCTGTGAGAGGACATTCTGCCAGAAAGTAGTAGCCAAAGAACGTAGAGCTGGGATATGAGACCTACGATTACGTGGGATGTGTGTATACCGGTAAGAGCATAAAAACCTGTACCATACATGTTTGAACTTAGTGTAAATCCTTCATGCCACAGGTGTTGCCATTCATTAAAGTGTATGACTACGAAGGCTATGCCTAAAAAAAGTGTAGCTATGAGCCAGAGTATAGACGATCCCCTTTTGCCTCCTTCGGCTGATTTTTCAGAGATTAGTATGGTAAAGCTGGAAGCCCAAAGTATGAGGGTCAGTATGGCAGGTATGACGAAGTTCATATGCGGTACCCAACTGTGCCATATGTCCGCATGCGTAACTCTCGCTGTCCAAAAGGCGGCAAACATAGTACCGAAGATGATCACTTCCGTTGCTATAAAGAGCGTAATGGCAAGGCTACCAAGCCCTTCTTCATGACCTTTCTTAAAAAATTCGTCAGCCCAGCCTATGAGTCCAAAAACCATAAGCAGGACTGATACACCTCCAAGTACGAGTCCAAGTATAGGTTGGTGCCACGCAAAGTAGGAAGTTAGAGCTATGGGTAGCAGAAGGACACCTATACCCACAGGTAGGGGCCAGAAACTCGTTTCGTGTGCCCCAAGGTGATGATGCACCTCGTGTTGTGCCATGAGTTTTACCTCCGCTGATTTTTTTGAAGTATACCACTGCTTATCTTTCTTGGCAATTAAAAATACTTATTATATGTATAAGCCTATCTTATGGAATTTACTGAGAAGAAAGTCTCAAAATGATGAAGTCAGCCCTTCTGTTTGTAAATCTCCCAATGGATGTTCTGTTTTCGGCTATATACCTTTCCTTTCCAAAACCTACCGTATCTATTCTACTTTCTTCTATTCCGTGCTTAACCAGATAATCCTTTACAGCTTTCGCCCTTTTCAAAGCGAGTTTGTCATTGTATGCTTTAGTCCCTATGTTGTCAGTATAACCTTCAATCCTTACCCTTACGTTGGGATTTTCTTTGAGGGTTTTTACCACTTCGTTAAGAAGTGGTATGTAATCCCTCTTTATGTTATACCTATCAAAGTCAAAGTGAATTCTTGCGGTTACCATAAGAGGTTCTTCCTTAGGAGCTTTCTCTTTGGGTCTCTCTTCCTCCTTGGTTGTCTGATATTCTTTTTGTAGTTCAGCTTTTGGCACTTCAACTTTACCTGTATAACACTCTAATTTGTTATCTATTGCGGATCTCAGCTTTTCCTGAGCGATCAAACTGCTATTTACCGCATCATTGTAAAACTTCATAAACGCTATCTGATTTATCTTTTCCTTTTTAATTTCGTATACGAGTGCGTCATAAGCAACTTCTGCCCGCGCAAGCTCTTGAGGTGCGCAATTATCCCCCTTATTTTCCCTCAAATAACGGAGTCTTTCGTTTATTTCCCTTAGGCTCAATCCGCTTGCCTTTTCAAGTTCTTTATTTTCCACAATATCCAGATTATCCAACCCCTTTAGTCCCCCCAGAGCTTTTGATGCGGAACTCATGCTCTTTATAGCAAACATTTTTGAGCCTATACCGTCCTGTTCAGAAGCTAAATATACGGAAACATCGCTGTAAGCTCTTGCCTTCTCAAAATGATACCTATCTTTTTCTTCTGCACCTGATTTGTAGGCTACTTCCACGATTCTAAGAGCTTCGTTTATGCCGTCCATAATGTTGAAACTGTATTCTTGAGCGTATACAACTGCAGAAAATATACATACCAGATATACCATCAGAATTTTTTTCATCTTTCCTCCTCCTTTTGTGTTAATTATAATGTAGTTTAATCGTGAGAGCTATTCTTCAGAGGGTAAAGTCTTCGTGGGTTTTGGTAAATGGAACGGAAGTTGGGAGGATAGGTATAGGTGTAAATGTGCTTCTCGGCGTGGGAAAAACTGATGAAGAAGATGATGCCAGAAAGTTGGCTGACAAGATCCTCAACTTGAGAATTTTTGAAGATGAGAAGGGAAAATTCCAGTACTCTCTCCTTGATGTAAAGGGTTCAGCTCTGATAATTCCCCAATTTACCCTCTATGCGAATGTGAGAAAAGGCAGAAGACCCAGTTTTGAAGAAGCTGAAAATCCCAAAAGGGCTGAGGAGTTATACAACCACTTTGTGGAAATCATGTCCACAAAAGTTCCAGTAAGCACGGGTAAATTTGGAGCTATGATGGAGGTTTACATACTAAATTGGGGTCCTGTGACCATTTTTCTGGACAGTAAGGAGCTTTAATATGCCTCACTTTCCAGCTTTTGTGAATCTTGAGGGTAAACAGATAGTTGTGGTGGGCGGAGGAAAGGTTGCGGAGAGAAAGATAGAAAAACTCCTTCCCTTTAAACCATGTATAAAGGTAGTCTCTCCGAAAGTCACCGAAAATATAGAGAGACTTAGTAAAGAAGGAAAGCTTCACCTTGTGAAGAGAAAATTCCTCTTACCTGACATAAGAAAAGCCTTTATGGTTATAGTAGCTGTTGACGATGTGAATCTTCAGAAGAGAATTTACAATTATTGTAGGAGGAAACATATCTTTTGCAACGCTGTTGATAGTCCTGAGTTTTGTACCTTTATATTTCCTGCACTCATAACGAGAGGTGATGTGATAATAGGTGTATCCACTTCTGGAAAGGTTCCGGCACTTTCGCGCACTCTCAGAGAGTATTTACAAAGGATACTACCTGAGGATCTTGAAAGTATAGAAAAAAAATTAGAAAAGGTAAGGAAAGGACTTCCAAAAGGTAGAGAAAGACAGCAAATTATGATAAGGCTTTCTCGGAAACTTCTTAATTTATAATGTTTCTAAATGTGGGTTTTGGGTCAGCACGACGAACCTTACAAAAAGCATAGAAACTCAATACTCAATCTCGTAGGAAATACACCTTTGGTGAAGATAAGGAAGATGATTCCTAAGGAAATATCTCCTAAGGTGGAAATATACGCAAAGCTTGAGAGTTTCAATCCTGGTGGTTCAGTAAAAGATAGACCCGCTTTGAGTATGTTTCTGTCAGCTGTGCAGGAAGGCATCTTAAAAGAAGGTAAGGTTGTAATAGATGCCACGTCGGGAAATACAGGTATAGCATTGGCTATGGTAGGTGCTGCCTTTGGTGTACCTGTGGAGCTTGCCATGCCAGCAAATGTCAGCGAAGAGAGGAAGAGAATAATAAGGGCTTACGGAGCTAAGGTTTACTTCACGGATCCTCTGGAAGGTACTGATGGAGCCATACTTTTTGTTAGAGAGAAGGTGGCAAAGGAACCAGAAAGGTACGTTTATTTGGATCAGTACAACAATCCCGCTAACTGGAAGGCTCACTTTTACTCCACAGGTATAGAGATATGGTATCAAACGAGCGGGCGTATAACTCACCTTGTTGCAGGTATAGGAACTGGAGGTACTATAATGGGAACAGGAAGAAGATTAAAAGTTTATAATCCTCAAGTACAGGTAGTGGGGGTACAACCTGCATACCCCTTTCACGGCATAGAAGGTCTAAAGCATATAGAAAGTTCCATAAAGCCCGGTATCTTTGATGAGACGTTTTTAGACAGAACGATATTTGTAGAGACAGAACACGCGTACGAAATGACAAAAAGACTGGCAGTTGAAGAAGCTATTTTTGCAGGACAATCTTCTGGTGCAGCCCTTCATGCAGCTTTTGAACTTGCGAAAGATCTTGATGAAGGTGTCATAGTGGTCATCTTTCCCGATGGAGGAGAAAAATATTTGACTACATCACCTTTTAAAGAATAAATATATTAAAATATGGTGAAGAAAGATGGGTAAGAGCATAAGGTACACAGACAGAAACCATGAACCTATGCTTCCCCCTCAGGAAAGGAACAAAACCTTCAGAGAATACGCTCTTGGATTTTCTGTAAGCATAGCGCTTGATGAAGCAAAAAGATGTCTCTTTTGCAAAGATGCTGATAAAAGGTGTATAAAGGGTTGCCCTGTAAACGTGGATATACCAGGATTTATCAGGAAGATAACCGAGGGTGATCTGATAGGTGCTTATAGGAAGATAATAGAAACGGATCCGTTCCCTTCCATATGCGGAAGGGTGTGCCCTCAGGAAAGACAGTGTGAAGGTTCGTGCATACTTTACTACGATACTGTGAGGGGGAAAAAAAATAAAGGATTACCTGTAAGCATAGGTGCTCTTGAAAAGTTTGTAGGTGATTTTGTGCGCGTATCTGGTATAGAAATATATGAAGAGCTAAAAGAACCTACTGGTAAAAAGGTAGCAATTATAGGTGCAGGTCCTGCAGGTCTTGCATGTGCCTATGATCTTCTCAAATGGGGACACGAAGTTCATATCTATGAGGCGCTTCAAAAAGCTGGAGGTGTAATGCTTTACGGTATTCCACCTGCAAGGCTTGATAGGGAAGTGCTTGAGTGGGAGATCAGCAGATTAGAGAAAATGGGTGTAAAGTTCTTTTTTGGGTATGTGGTGGGAAGAACAATTAGTCTAAAGGAGCTTTTGGAAAGTTACGATGCTGTGTTTTTGAGTGTAGGGGCAGGGAGAGGATCTCTTGGCATAAAGGGGGATCATTTAGTAGGTGTTTATTCAGCTATAGAGGTACTTACACGTACAAACCTTATGCGTGCATGGGATTTCCCGCAGGTTTCCACACCTGTAAATTTAGGAAGAAGGACGGTCATAATAGGTGGGGGTTTTACCGCTGTTGATTGCGCAATAACAGCATTACGTTTAGGCATTGAAACGCACATAGTATACAGAAGAACGAGAGAGACGTCCTCAGCCAGAGACGAAGAGTGGGATCACATAAAGGAGGAAGGTGCCGTGATACACTGGCTTACTCAACCTATTGAGATAATTGGCGATGAAGGGGGAAGGGTAACAGGAGTAAAATGCATAAAAATGCAACTGGGTGAGCCTGATGAAAGTGGAAGACCAAAACCCGTACCAGTACCCAATTCGGAACATATCATAGAGTGTGACTCGGTGATATTCGCCATAGGTCAAAAACCTAATCCTATAGCTTACGATGGCTTTGAAGGACTTGAACTGACAAAGTGGGGTACTGTTAAAGTGAATGAACAGTTCAGAACGAGCATTCCAGGACTTTTTGCAGGCGGCGATGTAGTAAACGGTGGAGACACAGTTGTGAGAGCTGTATCTCACGGTAGAAAAGCTGCAAAGGCGATAGATGAATACCTTATGAAGGAGGTGAGAAGATGAAGAAAGTAGCTATCGGCATAGCCCTTGTGCTACTTGCATTCTTCGTGGTAAGATCTTGTAAAGAATCTCCCCAGGATGAGGCAAAACAGACAGTTAAAGAGTTCGTATCAGCCATAAAAGACAGAGATGGGGAAAAAGCTGTAAAGCTTCTTTATCCACCCTTCAGAGATGCCCTCGTACAAAACGTAAAACTACCTATAGAGATCACGGAGATGAAACCTTCAGAACTTCTCGCCTGTATACTCTCAAGTATGGGAAAAAATATAAAGAGTGTCAAGTATCTTGATACAAAGAAGATAGATGACCAACACGTTGAAGTGCTTGTCAAGGTTATAGATAAGGAAGGGATAGAAAAGCTCTTCAGTTTCATACTGATAAAGGATGAAAAGAGGTGGAGAATAGCGAGCATAGCTTCTTTAAGATGAGGATCCTCATATGGCAGACCGCTTATTTAGGGGATGTTATCCTGACTACACCCTTGATAAGAACCTTGCGGGAGAATATTCCCGATGCTAAAATAAGCTTTGTAGGAAGACCCTTCATAATGGAGCTTTTGAAAGGTTACGATGTGAACCTTTTCCCTTTCAACAAAGGTTATCTTGAATCCCTCTACATTACTGAAAAGATAGCTTCGCATAATGTAGTTTTGTCACCCCACATATCAGCAAGATCGGCTTTTATCCTCTTCTTTTCACGCATACCGATGCGTGTTGGCTTTGACAGATCGGAACTTTCCTGGCTATACACTCACAAAGTAAAACATTCATGGAATAAGCATGAAGTTGAAAGGAACTTAGAACTCCTCAAGCCTTTGGGTATAAAAGAGGGTAGATGGGTAAGGGAAACTAAGCTCTTCGTTTTTGATCAAGAGGTGAAAGCCGTGAGTGAAAAGTTCAGCTTACCAAAGGAATACATAGTTCTGGCACCTTTTTCCAATTTTCCCTTAAAAGAGTGGTATACTGACGGTTGGATCGAGGTAGCCCGTTCACTCAAGGGTTATAAAGTGCTTATAGGAACCGAAAAAGACACACAAAAAGCTCTGGAGATAGAAAAGAAGGGCAAGGTTATAAATCTGACTGGTAAGACATCACTCAGAGATCTCATGGCTATACTTTCAAGAGCAAAGCTTATCATATCTGCAGATTCTTCACCTGTCCACATAGCAAACGCTTTGGGTGTGCCAGCAATATCCGTATACACATCCACCTCGCCGGTCTATGGTTTCTATCCGAGAATAGGCACCTTTCTATTGCCGGAAACTTCTTGCTCTCCTTGTTCCCCCAATCCTAAAAAATGCAGAACTGGAAGCTATGCCTGTCTGAGAGCTGTAAAGCCGGAAGAAGTTGTGGAGAAAGCTCTTAACTTCTTTTGATGCATATACCTGTACTTTTGAAAGAGAGTTTGGATCTTCTCATAAAAGAAGAAGGGGGTATTTATGTAGACTGCACAGTAGGTCTGGGAGGGCATGCCAAAGGGATACTTGAAAAGGACAGATACGCTTATATAGTAGGCATAGACAAAGATCCTCAAGCTCTAAAAATGGCTGAGGAGAATCTCAGAAAGTTTGAAGGCAGATACTCCTTATATCATGCAGATTTTAGTGACTTAGATAAAGTGCTGTATAAAGAAGGTATAAGAGAGGTAGATGGTTTCCTCTTTGATCTGGGCGTGTCCATGCTACAGCTAAAAAGCCCGCGAGGTTTCTCCTTTCAGAGGGACGAACCTCTTGATATGAGGATGAATCCTCAAGATAAAAAAACCGCCTATCAGGTAGTGAATACATACAGTGAAAGAGAACTTACGAGAATATTTAAAGAGTATGGAGAAGAACCTTATGCGGAGAAAATAGCAAAAGCTATAGTGATACAGAGATCGAAAGAACCCGTAAAGACAACTGGTGAACTTATCAAGATAATACTTTCCGTTACACCCAAAAGAAGAGGAAAGATACATCCCGCAACGAGGGTGTTCCAAGCCATAAGAATAGAGGTGAACGAGGAGTTAAAATCTCTTGAGATCGCTCTTGAAAAAACGCCGAAGTTCTTAAAGAAAGGGGGTAGACTTGTAGTCATATCCTTTCACTCTCTTGAAGACAGGATAGTGAAGAACTTCTTCAGAAGGCACATAGACACCTTTAAGATCTTGACAAAAAAGCCTATAAGACCTACTATGGAAGAGTTAAGAAAGAACCCTTCAAGCAGGAGTGCTAAACTCAGAGCGGGGGAGAGAATATGAGGTATATAGTAATATCGCTGGTACTTGTAGTAGCTAACCTACTTTACTCTGCCTACGCCTTAAAAACTTCTAAGGATTACGCTAAGAAACTTGCCCAGCTTAGGGCACAAATGGAGAGACAACTTAAACTCCGTGCTGAGATAGAAAAGCTGGTCAATTACGCAACCGCAAAAAACTATGCAAAAGCGGATGGTTTTATACCTATAGATTGGGGTAAGGTAAAGATCCTAAAAGATGTGCAAAAAAGCCTTCCAAAGTAAAATCATACATTTTTTTATTGGATAAAACCCTAAAACCTAACATATTTTTCTTTTTTCTTATACCTTTTATATTCAGCTTCCTTCTGAGACTATCAAAAAGTAAGTTTATAAACCTATCTTCAAAATTATCATCAACCTCAAGCACATAAGTATCTTCAACTATATCTTTGAACAATCTTCCCTCCATTGATATACAGGTGTTTATTATGTCAAGGAGTTCCCTATTTATTCTCTCCTGCCTCAATCTGTTCCTTTTCAGACTCAACTCCATTCTTTTGCTGTCTATGTTTTTCATTATTTCCCTCGTTTTTATAAACCTCGCAGAAAGCTCAGCAGTAAAATGCTCCAAAAATAGTTCCCTGAAAAGAAAGTTAAGGTAAAGTCTGAGGATCTGTTCAAGTATATATTCTTCGTCTCCTTCAAAATTTACAACACTCTCCCCGGTGTAAACACCTTTTATCTCTGGAGGAATGAACTTTACTATCTGGGGCTGGTAAGAGGCTATGCGTCCGAGAGCTATTGGTAGGGTGACGGGAGCTTTCTTAAAGAGTTCGTAGAATGTATAGGTTAACTCTATTCTCTCCCTTTTTATCTGTACTCTCTCCTTTTCTTCCTTTGTTAAAATATCCCTAATTAGTGGTCTATTGAAAGCTATATAAACTGAGTCGTAAAGTTTGGTCATATAGCCTTCCACGATGCTATGAAAAGCCTCCTGAGCAACTTGCCAATCTATATCTTTCCTAAAGACATCCGTGTATGTCTCTGTCCTTTCGTCTTTTCCTAAAAGCTCAGCACCCCTCTTGCCGATAACTATCAACTTTCTTACCTTGAGAGGAGGATTTTCAAGAAATGCGTGAACCTTTTCAAGAAGATGTTCGTTAAACTTTCCAACAAAACCTCTATCCGTAGTAAAAACAACCAGACAAAGAGTTTTTTCTTTCCTTCCAAGCACTCCACCCTTGTAAAGGTGGGTAAGCATTCCGAGAACTTCCTCCAGTCTGAGAAAGTACACGTGTTGAGCGCTTACTTCCGCATAATACTTTCTGTATCTATTCAGGGATAAGAGGTTCATAGCGTTTATGTACTTCTTTATAGAATTAAGATAGTTTACCTTATCGTCTAAATCCTTAACCCTCATGAATGGGGTACTATTCTGTAAAAACGCTTTTTACCAACCTGAATTTTCAACTCCTCATTTACTTCTATCTCTTCATTTTCGTCAGTTATTTTTCTGAAGTTTATCTTCAGACCTCCACCCTGGATAATACGCCTTGCTGAGTTTTTTGTAGCTTCTATGCCAAGTTCGTAAAGAAGTTCATACGCCTTCTTTTTCAACCCCTTTTTTACCTCTATAACTATAGCATCTTCTGGAAACTCTCTTTTGGAAAATGTCTTTTCAAAGTGTTCAAGAGCGATGTCTGCTTCTTTTTTTGAGTGGTACCTACTGACTATATAGTGTGCCAGCCTCTTTTTTGCTTCCATGGGATGGACTTCCCTTTTTATACGCTCAATTTCTTCCTCCGTATAGTCTGTAAGTAAAGCATAGTAGTCCCACATGAGTTGATCGGATATAGACATGATCTTGCCAAACATAGTTGTTGCCTCTTCTGTTATGCCTACGTAGTTTCCATAAGACTTGGACATTTTTCTAATTCCGTCAAGTCCTACAAGCAAAGGCAGTGTTATACATACCTGCGGTTCCTGCCCAGCATCTCTTTGAAGATCCCTTCCTACAAGTAGATTAAACTTCTGATCAGTTCCACCAAGTTCCACATCAGCTTTCAAAAATACCGAATCATACCCTTGAAGTAGTGGGTAGAGAAACTCGTGTATGTATATAGGAATACCTTCTTTGAATCTCTTTGAAAAGTCATCCCTCTCAAGCATTCTCGCAACAGTGTATTTACCGGCAAGTCTTATGATACCGTCAGATCCAAGTTCAGAAAGCCACGTACTGTTAAAAACTATATTGGTTTTTCCCGGATCAAGCACCTTAAAAACCTGATGTTCGTAAGTTTTTGCGTTTTCAAGCACCTGCTCTTTGGTTAATGGAGGTCTCGTCTCTAATCTACCCGTCGGATCACCTATCATAGCGGTAAAGTCACCTATAACAAAGTAAACCTCATGCCCGAGTTGCTGGAAGGTTCTGAGTTTTTGCAACAAAACGGTGTGTCCAAGATGTAAATCAGGTGCTGTGGGATCAAAACCCGCCTTTATTTTTAACCTTCTCCTACTTGTGAGTTTTCTAAGAAGCTCTTCTTCTTCAATGATCTCAGCAGTTCCCTTTTTAATCAGTTTGAACTGTTCTTCAGGTGTCATAATCAACATTTTAAGCCGATCCGAGCTTTAAAGGATCAATACCAGTATAATTATAAATTCCATGCGTGTACTTATTACCGGTGCTGCGGGATTTATAGGCTCTCATCTGTGCGAGAGATTTTTGAAAGAAGGCTTTGAGGTTATAGGCATGGATAACTTTATCACGGGTTCACCTGATAACATAGCACACCTTTTTGGTCACCCTAAGTTTAAATTTCTGCATTACAACGTAATAAATTACATATACGTAGAGGGTTCCATCGATATAGTGCTTCACTTTGCCTGTCCCGCTTCACCTGTCGATTATATGTCTAACCCTATACATACTATGAAGGTTGACTCTCTCGGAACTTTAAACACTCTTGGGCTTGCTAAGTTAAAGAAGGCAAGATACATTTTTGCCTCAACATCGGAAGTTTACGGTGATCCCTTCGTACACCCACAGCCAGAGACTTATTGGGGTTACGTAAATCCCGTAGGACCAAGGAGTGTTTACGATGAAGCAAAGCGATTTTCGGAAGCGATGTGTATGGCTTACTACAGAGAACACGGTATTGATGTGAGGATACTCAGGATATTCAACACTTACGGACCCCGTATGAGGACAAAGGATGGTAGAGTTATACCCAATTTTATAACCCAGGCGCTAAGCGGTGAACCCATCACGGTTTATGGAAAAGGAGAGCAAACGAGAAGCTTTTGCTATATCGATGACCTTGTGGAAGGTATTCTTAGGGCATCCCTAAAAGATGGTCTTTCGGGCGAAGTTATAAATCTTGGAAACCCGGAGGAGGTAAAGATAATAAATCTGGCAATGCTCATTGTTGAGTTGACAAAAAGTTCCTCCGAAATCATTTTTACCCCACAGCCACCGGATGATCCCAAAAGGAGATGCCCCGATATAACAAAGGCTAAAGAACTCTTATCTTGGGAACCCAAATTTAGTTTAAGGGAAGGGCTTGAGAACACAATAAGCTGGTTTAAGAAGAAGCTGAGAAAAAACCTATAAAAGGTGCAAAAGAACCGGTACAGTAAAAAAACTCAAAAGTATACCAAAACCTATACTTGCAAAGGCAAGTTCATAATTCAACCCGTATTTGAGAGCTAAGATGCCCGCCATCATCATACTCGGCATGCCAGCTTCAAGAAGAGAAACCTCAAGTATTGGACTTTCAACACTCAGAAGCTTAGATATACTATAAGTTATCAAAACTGAAAGTATCATCTTTATAAAGAGAGCAGCGAGGCTCAACTTTAAATATCTTCTTATGCCAGAAAGGCTGAGGGATAAACCTAAAGCAAAAAGCACAACCGGTGAAAGCGAAGAAGCTATAGTATTCAAAAATTCCACTATAAAAGGTTCAAGAGTATAGCCCTTTAGTGTAAAACCGAGCATGAGACCTAAAAAGGGTGGAAAGGTAAAAAGCTCTTTGAAAGCCACATTACCTTTTGATATCAAAAAGCCTACGGTGGATATAAGTAAAAAGGAGCCAAGACTGTCATATATTACGGCGTACTTGAGACCTTCCTCACCGAAGAAAGAGAGTGTGTAAGGATATCCTAAAAAGGCTGTATTTCCGAAGGAAGATACAAGCACGAAAGTTTTCAGGTCACCACTTCTGAGTTTGATTATCCTGCCTAAAATATAAGAAATTAGTATGCAAACGCTAATGCCCGTCCAGGAAAGTATAACTACGGTGACAGTATTTTTTCCAAGTCCAAGGCTGTGTGCGGATTTAAAGCTCACAGCAGGTAGTGCCACGTATACAACGTAATCAATAAAAACTTTTGCGTCTTCCCTTTTGAATACTCTTGACTTTCTCAGAAAATACCCTAAGGCAATTATGAGAAAGACTTTAAGCATAAATGAGTTTTTCTATCTCCCTTCTAACTATGGAGTAAGACCCCAAATGCCTCCTCAGAAAATTCTCAAGGCTTTTTATAGGAAGAAGGTTTTGTGGGGATCTCCTGTCTTGAAAGGTGCTGCTTACAAGTCTGGGGAGAATACCTGCCGTTAAGTCCGCGATATGCTTAGTAATTTCCAAACCTACTTTTTCAAAGACCTCCAGTCTCGCAAGAGATCCTATCCCTTCACCTTCCGTGAGCTTAACGTACCACGTGTATTTTTCAACTTTCTCTTTCTCTTCCTGTCCACGCTGATAATGAACTTTTATTATAGGTGTCCTCTGCCCACATCTTAGCTCATTTAACATATATGCATCTTCCCTTCTTATAAAGAGCTTTTTTATGGTCTTTACGTAGCCTACACATAATGTTCCTCTCAACCTATTGCTCAGTGTTCCATCGCATATCAAAAGTGTGGGTTTTAATTCTTTTGCTACCTTCCTTGCCACACTGACTTCAAGCTCCTCCCTCATTACCCTATTGATCTCTTTGGAAACATCATCCTGAGTTGTGCGCATTTCAAATACACCTTGATACTGCATATCTTCAAATATTCCTTTCACAACCAAGTACCTTTTTATTATGGGATAAATCATAGATTCTCTTACTGAGTTGAGCTTTCCAAGTTCAACTATTATAGCTCCAGCGCCAAGAGATGCAAAAGCACCTTCATAACTTGAACCGTTATCATCTATCAGGTATAAGGCATACTCTGTCCTTCTCACCCCATCTACGAAAGCAACGGTTATGCGCCCACCGGGAAATGTCCCTTCGTAGGGTTTTGGTTCTTCAGCCAAATCTACAAATTGCTCTGATTCTTCGTATTCCAAAAGGCTCACATCTGGAATCTCCCAAGGTCTTAGGGCTATCTTATACTTACCCCACACACCTATTCCCT
Source organism: Hydrogenobacter sp. (assembly GCA_041287335.1). NCBI lineage: Bacteria > Pseudomonadati > Aquificota > Aquificia > Aquificales > Aquificaceae > Hydrogenobacter > Hydrogenobacter sp. Next base: position 19,309 of record JBEULM010000030.1, on the reverse strand, counting down.
CACAAACCAAAAACAACTGGTTTACCGCTACCTGTTGCCTTCAAAGGTGTTCTATGCCTGAGTAGATTGAGAGAAAAAGCTAAATTATCGTAAAGGTCTATGGAGTAATTGTCCCAGAAAACGCAAGTTCCGGCAAGGCAAAAGTATCCACCGCTTGTGGGCGCTATCTGTTCAGCTATTAGAAGGGTATAATTGTCCTCACTGGATTTTGCTGTATCTTCAGCACGGGCTACAACTTTTATATCAGGCATAAGTGGTCTTATAGAAGCTGTACAAGGAAGGAGTATTTTTCTGACAACTACTTCGTTCTTTTCGTTCTTTGTGTATCTTCTCAACTTAGATGTTACGACAAAGTACATATCGCCTTGATGATTGTTTACCCCATCAGTTACTTCATCTCCGTTTAGCTCCATACCGAAACGCCTTGCGAGGGTATTGCATGTGTCAGCTATGCGATCCTCATTTTTATAGTATCCCAAAAGGATAACCTTTTTACCATCTTCCCATACGAGTCTTTCTATATCTTGGGATTCTTTTTCCGTGAAGGGTATCTCTGGGTAATTAAAAACTATTGTATCATACTCTTTCAATCTTTCCCAATTATCAACTTCATCAATGACAATTCCAACCTTTTGTGCCTCCTTACTGAGCTTAGAAAAATAGTAGTAATCGGTTACAGTAAACTCCTGATGAGTTATGCTCCAAGCTACCCTTGTCATGGTCTTTATTATACTCCTCTTCTCTCCCCAAAAAGTAAAGTACCTATTCTCACTATGGTAGCGCCTTCTTCAATAGCAACTTCAAAGTCATGAGACATACCCATGGAAAGATGGGCAAGCCTTGTAGAAAACTCAAGCTCCAACTTCTCCTTTAATTTTCTGAGCTTTTCAAAGTAAGGTCTCACCTCTTGGGGGTCTTTCCTGTAAGGTGGGATACACATGAGACCAACAACCTTAAGATTTTTATACCTCAACAAGCATTCATAAAAGCTAAGGATACTTTCCACCTTTATACCACCTTTCGTTTCCTCATCACCTACGTTCACCTCTATGAGAACCTCCTGCACTTTGCCCAAACTTTGAGCTCTTTTGTTTATTTCTTGCGCCAAGCTCTCTCTGTCAAGGGAGTGTATAAGACTTACCTTTTCCAGAATGTACTTTACCTTATTGCTCTGAAGCTTACCTATAAAGTGCCAGTCTATGGCAAGATCCTTTAGCTCTTCATATTTTCTTAAGAATTCCTGAACTCTGTTTTCTCCATAGGTGAAAAGGCCGCAACTGTAAAACTCCCTGATCTTTGCGGGAGGTACACTTTTTGAAGCGCCAAGCAAAATGACCTGAGACCTTTCCCTCCCTGCTTTCTTGCATGCCTTTTGAATTCTGTCTTCTACTTCTTTTAAACTCTCGCAAGCCATCTTATCCTTACTGTACTATGGCGTTAAACTAACGCCTGCTTCTTGATCCTCAGCCAGGTTTAAAAGCTGGAACCTCCGCATCCGCAAATACATCCATGTGTTCCTTTCCTGCCAAAGAAGAGATCTTTGTATTTAGTTCCTCTATCTCCTTTTTAACAAAGGAGTAACTTACAAACTCCACTATTTTTTCCGGATTTATGAGATACAAAGTAGGCACGACCTCTACACTGTACTTTTGGGAAACTTCGTAAGCGGGATGATCCACGAGTTGAGGGAATGTAAGGTTATACTTAGTGATAAACTTACCTATGTCCCTTTCGCTATCCTGCACTATTCCCCAGAAGGTGATTTTGTCACCGTAAAGTCTATACATTCTTTCTACAAAGGGCAGCGTAAGCTGACATGTAGGGCAGGTAACTTTATAAAAGGTAAGCAGTGCGTACCTTGAAGTTTCATAAAGTGAACACCTTTCACCTTTGTATGAAGCGAGTAAGAAATCCGGTGCTTTATCCCCCACTTTTAATGGCATAACTTCACCTCCTTGTTAAGTTCCAATATCTTTCAGACTTCTCAACACATTCTCTACATGCCCTTTTGCTTTCACATTGTACCAAGCCTTCTTTATCCTTCCCGCTTCGTCTATCAGAAAGGTGCTTCTTATTATGCCTTCAGTCTCTTTACCGTACATCTTCTTCTTACCGTATGCAAAATAGAGTTTTGCAACTTCTTTTGAGGGATCACTCAAAAGAGTAAAGTTAAGCCCGTATTTTTCTCTGAATTTCCTGTGGGAATTTAGATCATCCGGACTTATGCCTATTACCTTCACTCCAAGAGAGTAGAGCATCGACATGCTATCCCTGAAGTCACACGCTTCTTGAGTACATCCGGGTGTGTCATCTTTCGGATAAAAGTATAGAATAAATGACTTTCCGAGAAAGTCCTTAAGGCAGAACTTTCCCTCTTTCCCATCCTCACCTATGCCATCAAGACAAAAATCGGGTGCTTTATCTCCCTCTTTCAACATGCCACTAATTATAAAAAAATCCTCTGGATCTTCTGATGTGATTTATATCATATTCTTTATCTGGCAGTGTTTTTTTGATACTTTTGTTGCGCCTTCTTACAAAAAAATTTTTGGTATTATAATATAAACTTCTGGAGGATCTTATGGGTGAATTTGAGAGACTGCTTGAAAAAAGTCTTGAAGAAGCAAGGGATATAAAGAGGGGGGAGGTCATACGATGTAAAGTTATAAAAGTGGACGATAGAAACATATATGTGGATATAGGTTACAAGGTGGAGGGTATAATCCCGAGAGAGGAAATACCAAACGCAAAGGAGGGAGATGAGATAAAGGCTGTGGTAACTAAAATATCAAGGGGGGGCTCTCCAATTCTCTCTTACAGAAGATACATGGAAGAAAAATACGTTCACTTTCTGCGTTCAGCCTATGAAAGGGGAAGGTTTCTCACTGGAAAAGTGAGAGGAAAAACTGATGAGGGTTACATAGTTGATATAAACGGTATCCCTGCCTTCATGCCTTTTAGTGAAGCGGGTAGAAAAATCAGAGAAGGCTCAAGGGTGGTTGTAAAAGTAATAGAATTTCAAAGTACTAAGGAAGGTATAAAGCTAAAAGTATCTCAAAGGGCTTATTTGGTACAGCAGGAAAAGAGAAAAAAGGAAAGACTGTTAGGAAAGCTGAAAGTTGGTGACGTTGTTGAAGGAAGGGTAATAAAGATAGATCCTGAAAAAGGTATAACTCTCCTCATTCAAGGAGTTCTGAGAGCCTTTCTACCAAAAGAGGAGCTCTCATGGGGTAGAGACAAAAACCCATACAACTATGCGGAAATAGATGAAAAACTCAGAGTTAAGGTAAAACGCATTCCAAAGGATGGAGAGTTCATATTTGTGAGCCTTAGGGATATGAAGGAGAACCCATGGGAGAAAGTGAAAGAAAAAATAAACAGAGGGGATCTACTGTCAGCCAGAATAGTAGAGTTTTCGGACAGAGGGATCATCGTAGAGGTGCAAGAGGGTGTGGAAGGTTTTGTACCCAAAGAGGAAATATCTTACGATAAAAGCCCCAACTATAAGAAGGGTTCTGAGGTAAAGGTGAAGGTTCTTGAGTTTGAACCGTCACGTAAAAGGCTCATCCTGAGTATAAAGAGAGCGTTACCAAAACCGTGGGAAGAATTTTTCAAAGAGCATCCCTCAGGGAGCAAGGTAAAGGGTAAAGTTGAGCGTATAGAGGGGGCAAAAGCTTTGGTAGATCTGGGGAACGGTGTAAAAGGTTTGATACACAGAAGCGATCTTTCATGGATAAAGCCCGGTAGAGTTGAGGATGTGCTGAAAGAGGGAGAGGAGCGTGAATTTGCAGTTCTTGCCTTAGAGGGTAGATTTATAAAGTTAGGATTAAAACAGTTGACGCCAAATCCTTGGGAATTAATAAAGCAAAAGTACAGTGTAGGACAGAAGGTGATGTTGAAAGTGAAGTCATCACATCCTTTCGGTGTTTTTCTTGAGTTTCCCGAGGGTGCAGACGGTCTTTTACCTTTATCAGAAATACCAAAGGGTGTGGAACTAAAGGAAGGAATGCAGGTAGAAGCAAAGATCCTTGAGATATCTCCAGAGGAAGGGAGAATAACACTCAGTATGAAAGAAGAGAAAGAGGAGAGGAGGGAAGAGGCGATTACCACAGGATCGGAGAGTGGCTTCACCTTAGGTGACATACTCAAGAAAAAAATGAAACTCTAAGATGACAAGAAAAAGTATAGTAAACGATCTTTGGAAGGGTGGTGATCTCTCCAAAAAAACTCTGTACAGCATACTAAATTATATCTTTGATGCAATAAGCCAGGCTCTCATGGAAAGCCAGGAGGTAAAACTCTCGGGATTTGGAACGTTCAAAGTTAGGTATACAAAAGAAAGAAGGGGAAGAAATCCGAGGACGGGTGAGATTAAAATAATACGCTCCAAACGTACTGTTCAGTTCAAACCGAGTAAAAAACTCACGATGAAGTTGAATATATTTGCCAAAAGAGGTAAAATTTAGTTATCAACGGGGTGTGGCGCAGGTGGAAGCGCGCTGGCATGGGGGGCCAGAGGTCACGGGTTCAAGTCCCGTCACCCCGATATTGAGAAACACACTGCTTTATTTTAAGTATATAAAGGATTGACAAAAAAAGAGGTATCGTAAGATAATTATTACATGATTTACGCATTGATGTTAATAATATTTTTGGTAGGTTCTTCAAAAGGTGATGACATAGAAAGGATAATGAGTAAAGATGTCTTTCCTACCCTTTTTCAGGGTGGAAAAACCAATCAAAAACAGTTACTTGGTTATGTAAAGGTAGGTAAAAAAGGATATGTCTTTTACCAAGAGCAAGGTAAAATAAAGCGAGAACCTTTCGGTAACATACTGGATATAAGAAGGGGGAAAATGTACATGGTGGAAGGTGGAAAGATAAAAATTGAAGAATTTAAATTCCTAAAGATAGGAACTTCTGAAAAATCTGAAGTACCTAAAAATCTGCCACCTTTAAGAGAGCTTTTAGAAGGAGGTAAATCAGGTAGTGGACATTGAAGAGTTGAAAAAAATACAGTTAGAATGTGCAAAGAAAGTGTTGAAAAAGGATGATTTTGAAAGCATAAAAACAGTTGGCGGTATAGACCTTACCTTTGAAGATATAAAAGAAAACCCTACAAAAGCGTGGGCGGGTATAGTAGTACTTGATATGAAAACGTTAAAACCTGTGTATGAGGATGTTATAGAGGGAGTAGTTGATTTCCCTTACATACCAACTTTTTTAGCCTTCAGAGAATTACCCCTTATGCTAAAACTCTACGAAAATCTTAAGCTAAAACCCGATGTTTATTTTATAGATGGTCAAGGCGTAGCGCATCCAAGAGGCTGTGGTATAGCATCTCACTTTGGTATAGTTACAAACAGTGTAAGTGTAGGTGTTGCCAAAACAAGACTCTTTGGTTATCACAAAGAACTGGAAGGGAAAAGGGGAAGCTATGCATACCTAACTTATAAAGGCAATATAGTAGGTGCGGTACTCAGAACGAGGGATAACACAGATCCTATTTATGTATCCGTAGGACACAGAATAAGCTTAGAAACTGCGGTTGATCTTGTACTTAAAGTTTCGCTGTATCGCATTCCCGAACCTACGAGATTAGCTCACAACCTTCTGCAAAAGGTTAGAAAAAACCGCTAATACATAGTAATCTAAACATTAATGTTGAAAATGTGTAGCCTCCAAAAAGGGGCGAGTTTTTTATGCCCTTCTTGTCCTTCTTGTAGTCACACCTTTTTGTCATACTGTATATAGAAATCTTCTTAGGAAGATATCAAGTAGATTTTTATTTTCAGCCCCTTCGCAACTCAAAAGTTCTTTCGGATTTATTCCTTCCTTCTCAAGCTCATCTTTGTATATCTTCATCCAATCCTTTATCATGTTTTTGTCTACCTCAATGTGAAACTGCAAACCTACAGCTCTTTTATAAACAAAGGCTTGGTTTTCGTACTTCTCCGAAGAATACACTCTCACCGCCCCCGACGGCAGGTCAAAAGTATCTCCGTGCCACTGGAATACCTTGAGTCTCTGCGGAAATTCTTCAAAGTATATATGATCATTCCTCTTATAAACCTCAAACCATCCTATCTCTTTACCCTTTTCCCCTCTGTAAACTTTTGCACCAAGCACCTTAGCTAACATTTGACTTCCCAAACATATACCTATCAAAGGGACATCAAGCTTTAAGGCTTCTTCTATTAGTCTAAATTCGTAAGAGAGGAAGGGATAGAGATATTCCTCGTATGCACCCATGTATCCTCCTAAAACAACGATGAGAGAATAATCTTCCAGAGATCTTTTTAGTCTTTCCCCTTGGGCTGTATCCATGTAATCCAATTCAAAACCCATATCCTTCAATATTGGTTCCAAAAGCCCAAGGTGTTCTACATGTACGTGTCTTATAGCCAGAACCCTCATCTTTACTATTGTAATATTCTTTCCTGCTATAATGATGTTAACACATGGTAGATGCGCAAATCGTCAGAGAGGCTTTGAGAAAAAACAAGGTAAAGACAGAAAACTTTAAGGGAATTGAGTACCTCAGGTTTACCGACGACTTTAAAGATATACCTAGGGGGACTGCGCTTTTTAAAGACTTTGTGGTGTGGGGGTACCCACATATAGGGAGAATATTTCAGTTATCCGTTGGTCTTCCCGAACAGTTTAATGCACCGGTGTGGGTAGAGGAGAAGGTAGATGGATATAATACGAGGATATTTCTTTACAAAGATGAGATTTATGCTCTCACCAGAGGCGGATACATATGCGCCTTCACCACAGATAGAGTCAGGGAATTTATAAAAGAGGATTTTTTTGAAGAAAACCCAGATTTGGTGCTGTGTGCAGAGGTTGCCGGTCCTGAAAACCCATATGTGGAAGAATCACCTCCTTACATTAAGGAGGACATAGCTTTCTTTGTCTTTGACATAATGAAAAAGGGAGAACAAGGTTTTTTAGCATACAGGGAAAAGCTCAAAATCATAGAGAAGTATGGATTACCTCACGTGGAGATATTTGGAAGGTTTGAGCTAACACAGATAAGTGATATAAAACGTATACTCAAAAAGCTTAATGACGAAAAGAAGGAAGGTGTGGTGTTCAAAGAAGACTCGGAACGTGACAAGAGAGTAAAGTACATAACGAGTTTTGCCAACATAAATGATATAAGGATTACATCTTTAAACATACTGGGTTTGCCTGCCGATTACTACACAAACAGGCTTTTGAGATTGGCTCTATTTATAGAGGAAGAGCAGATCTCAAAGGATGAGAGGCTCTATACGGAGATAGGTAAGGCTTTTCTGGAAGGTATATTCAGGGCGTGTGAAATGGTGAGGTCAGAAGATAAAGTATACAGAACTTTCAGGTGCAGATTCAATAAGAAGGAAAATGCCCTTTTCTTCATTGAACAAATAAAGCATGCATCCGCACACATACAGATCATAGAAAGACGTTTAGAAAAAGATGGGAAGCATTATCTACTTGAGTTTGATAAAGTCTATCTCAACATGACGGGTCTTTTGGGACATCTCTTAAAGGGTGGATCAGTTATAGATTAATTCACTTCCCTACCTTGGCGAGGCTCTCCATTATATATCTGAGATTTCTGGGATCTATGAGCTTTATACCCACCTTATCAGCCCACTTCCTTAGACCTTCATCACCGGAAACTAATATGGCATCAAGTTCGTAAGAAAGAAGCAGAACATCAACATCCTCTTTACTATCTATTATACCTGCCCTGAGCGCTTCTCTGTATTTATCTCTGAGTTTGTTTATTACTCTTCCCACCTCTTCTTCCGCAAGCTTTCCCGCTTCCTTCGTATGTTCTTCAGCTATCCTCAAGCCCTTGTTTATTCTCTGTCTCACATCCTCTATAAACTCGTAGAGGAATTCTGCAGGTACCATGAGTCCCCACTTCCTGGGAGATCTTATTCTTACCACAAGCTCAAACTTGGGGGTTATATCTCCCAAATTGACCATCTTAGTAAGTTCGTAATATACGGATGTAGGCATAAAAAAACTGGCATTGGTGTGAGAGGCAAGAGAAATAAAGTTTTCTATGGCTCCGAGCTGATCAGATTCAAACTGGTTATATACGTCCGGGTTTGTAAATACGCTCGTATCAAGAACGAAAGTATCCATACCTTTATGATAACACAGAAGCGGGTAAGCTTTCTTTCACTATACTGATGGGTACTTCCAGACCAGTCCATATCTTAAAGCTCTCTACGCCTTGATAAATTAACATCCCAAGACCATTTTGGACCTTAGCACCTTTCTCAGAAGCCTTTCTCAAAAGGTACGTGTTTTTGTATATTACATCAAAAACCGTATGCTTCTCCTTTATTTTGTCATAGTCAAAAAGGGGAGGTTCATCTTCCGATAGACCTACGGATGTTGTGTTTACTATTATATCCACACTATCAAGTGCATCTTCAGGTTTTGCTACTAACTCTGCAGGGAACTTTTTGGTAAGCTCAAGGGCTTTTTCACGCGTCCTATTCCATAGGAATATGTAGCAATCTTCCTTGCTCAAAGCATAAAGTACAGCCTTTGAGGTACCGCCTGCACCCAAAACGAGCACCTTTTTACCTTTTATACTTCCTTCCGTATCCTTCAGAGCCTTCAAAAAACCTATCCAGTCAGTATTGTACCCCTCAATTTTATCTGCGAACTTCACAGTGTTTACAGCTCCTATAAGGGCAGAATGCTCATCCGAAAAATCACAAAATTCAAAGGCTTTTTCCTTAAATGGTACGGTGATATTTACGCCCTTTACCCCAAGAGCTTTGAGACCGAAAAAAGCCTCCCTGAAATTCTCCGGTTTTACTTCAAAGGGTACATAAACTCCATCTACACAAAAGTACTCAAAAGAAGCGTTCTGAAAGATGGGTGACAGAGAATGTTTTACAGGATAGCCTACTATACCGTAAACTTCCGTCCTTCCGGATAATTTCATCCAATGTGAAGTCTCGGCTGAAGTATCTCCACCTTTTTGACCCACCTGAGGTTTCCACGTATAGCCATATCAACTACATCTTTCACGCTCGCATCAACTATGGGACATTCGGTACAACCACCTTCAAACTGTAAATAGACATTCCCTTCCTTGATGTCAACTACTTTTAGGTCCCCATGATGATCCTTAAGGGCTGGTCTTATCTTCTTTAAAATATCTTCCACCTGTTTGTACTCCTTTTCCATCATTTTTAATCCTCCGCTTCTCTGTATAAATTTTGTATCTTTTCCCATAAAATTCCCTGAGCTTCGTCATCCAGATCCATCATGCGGAAGAATCCTTTAAGTGTCAACTTATCAAGAACTACATCGGTTATGTCATCCTCTTCAAGTTTTCTCAGTCCATAATCATAAAGGAGGTCTCTTATCCTGGGTTGTTCCTCAATAAGTTGTCTGAGATTTGTGTCAAAGGTTATTCTATCTCTCATAGTTCCTTTACTTTTCTTACAAATAGATGATACTCACCATCCTCCTCGTACATGCCGAGAAATTCCTGTCCTGTTGCGTTGCACCATGCAGGTATGTCCTCAATAACACCAGGGTCGTCAGCTATAAGCTCAAGTACTTCGCCCAGCTTCATGCCTTTCATAACTTTTGATGTTTCGGCTATAGGTACTGGACAGAAAGTGCCTACAACGTCATGCACCACATCCGGTTTTATATCCTCTAAGTTCATCCTTCTACTCTCTCCTTATTGTATATTTTAAAACTGTCAAGCGATGTTTCGTCAAGCGGTTCTCCCAGTATTTCCAGTTCTTTTCCCTTTATACTTAGCGTCACATAACAAGATTCTCTCTTTGAGTATCTTGATACTATATCAGCCACAAGCTTGTACTCCTCTTCTGGTAGATCTCCCTTGATGAGGACAAAAGTACCTTTACCGTCTTTTCTGTAGGCATGATCGTAACGATTTTTAAAAGTTTTTAAGAACTTTGCCTCTCCTTCGTTTCTTGCCACTATGAGCTTTGCCTTAGAAGGTAGTCTCAGGTGCCTACCTACAGAAAAGAGGAAGAGATCTTCCCGGGTAATAAACTTATCAACCGATAGAGCTTCTCTGAACTTTACCGCGTAGTTCTCATCGGTAAGATAACAACAACCACCTGCAGGCTGTTCGTACTCAAGACCATACTCTTTAGCCAGCTTTATCTGTCTGTTCCTACTTCTTCCCTTTATATCAAGCAGTTTCTCTCTATCTATCCATCCGAGTTTTTCTGGAACGGTAATAGGGAGGAGTTTTGCGGAAAGAGGTCTCACTACATAACCTTCAAGCCCAGCTTCTTTTTCTATAAGCTTCAGTCTGTTCATCGTTTGGCTCATGGGTCTCTGACCGAGAACCTCACCCGTTATCACGAAAGAGTAATCTTCCTTTTCCATGATCTCTTTTGCTTTCTTGAGCATGAGCGATCTACAATCTATGCATGGATTGACGTTTTTGCCATATCCATACTTGGGATTTATAACCACATGAAAGTACTCTTCAGAAATGTCTATCACATCAATGGGAACTTTAAGTTGGGCTGCCGCCCTAAAGGCAGGATTGACATACTGCTGTCCATCTCTCTTCTTAAGTCCAAGGCGTCTCTTATATTCCGTGATACAAAAACCCGTGTAAAAGTAAAGAGCTTTCACTTCAACGCCTTGGTCCTTAAGAAGGCGGACAGCTAAAGTACTATCAAGCCCTCCAGAGAGAAGAGCAACAGCCCTAACCTTACTCATGTAGAAAGAAACTCAAACTCCTTACTTTCTTCCTCCTCCTCTTCGTAACATCCAGGTATTTTTTCAGCTTCTTCTATCCTTCCCTGTTTGAGAAGGTAATCCTTTATGGCAACATGGAGGGTCTCAAGTCCCAGGTTTGTACAGTGTATCTTCTGAGGGGGAAGTCCTCCAAGCTCATCGAAGATATCCTTATAAGTTAGGTTCAGAGCGTAGCTTATGGGTTTACCCTTTATCATCTCGGTTAGCTGTGAGGAAACTGCTATGGCAGAACCACATCCAAAGGTCTTAAACCTTACATCTTCTATCACATCGTTTTCAGGATTCACCTTGAGTGTAAAAAGCATAGCGTCACCACAGGCAGGGTTACCGCACTGACCTATGGCGTTGGCATTTTCTAATACACCCACATTTCTGGGGTTTAAAAAGTGATCAAGTACCTTCTCGCTGTATTCAAACATAACGTTCACCTCCTTTCAGCTTAATACAATTTATAACTATAAACTTTTGCATGCATGTTGTTATGATAAGTATCAATCAAAAATCTCAAGGAGCTTATCCTGAGCTAAGATCTTGTAAAAGCTTTTGCTTAGCCTATGATCATCTTCTAACTCTATATACCTTTTAATCTTTACCTTCTGTGTGAAAACTCTTGAGTACGATACGGATACTATCCTGTCCTGAGTTCCGTGCAGGATAACTATATCAATGGCAGGATCTTTCGGAAAGCGCACTTCATCACCTACTATTATTTCGTAACCTTTATCCAGTATATCTCTGGCAAAGTCTTTGTGTATCACAAGCTCTGTACCAGTTTCACATTCAGATATCCTCAATTCTTCTTCACCTCTGAGCCACTTTTTACACTTGTCAATACCTTCCTGATCCAAAGTCAGCTGTAGTGTGGAATAAGAAGGAGCAAAGAGAAGGACTCCTTTCAGAAGCTCTTCTGTGTAAAATCTTAGGTAGTTGAGAACTACGTATGCACCGTGAGAGCTTCCCGAAAGAAAGAGTTCCTTATACTTGTTTTTAAAGCCTTTTAGGAGTATGTCAAGAATCTCAAGTGACCTGCTTGTGGTTGTAGTGTGATACTCCATATCCATAGCGAAAAAGGAAAAACTTCCCGTGCTAACTGCGTAATCTCTAAGCGCTTGCACCTTTGAGCTTTTTACATTTGATGCAAAACCGTGAAGGTGTAAAAGCAGTCTATCAGAATTTACAGGCTCGTAAATAAACATAGTTATATGATATATCACCTTTTGCTGTTGTACCTTTCCATCCATGACCTTCTAAAACTTTCAAAACTTCCCAATTCTATAGCTTTTCTTATTTCTTCCATAAGCCGGTGGTAAAAGCTCAAGTTGTGTATAGTTCCTAATACGTAAGCCGATATCTCCTCAGCTTTGTAAAGGTGTCTCAGATAAGCCCTCGTAAAGTTTTTGCAGGTATAACAATCGCAGTTTTCGTCTAAAGGTGAAAAGTCCTTCCTGTAGATCTCACCGGTTATATTTATCTTCCCGTAAGATGTAAAGAGTGTTCCTGTCCTTGCCATTCTGGTTGGTGCAACACAGTCAAACATGTCTATACCTCTTGCGACGCATTCCACGAGATCTTCCGGCATGCCAACCCCCATTAAGTATCTTGGCTTTTGCCACGGTAAATACTCGCATACTACTTCAACCATGGAGTACATCAAGTCCTTTGGCTCCCCTACAGACAAGCCACCTATAGCGTAACCGAAAAGATCCCTTTCAACTGTAGAAAGAGCTGACACCTTCCTGAGATCTTCAAAGAAAGCCCCTTGGACTATACCAAAGAGCGCCTGGTCTTCTCTCCTTTTGTGTTTTATACTTCTGTCCAACCACCTGAGTGTTCTTTGAACAGAGGATTCTGCATAGGCATAAGTAGTAGGGTACTCAACGCACTCGTCTAAGGGCATTATGAAATCAGATCCAAAAACTTCCTGCAGTTGTATAACTTTTTCTGGAGTAAAAAAGTGCATAGAGCCAGACAGATGGTCCTTGAACTCCACGCCTTCTTCAAAGACCCTCACTCCAGATCTGTTATCTTTAGTTCTCTTTCTTGATAGGGAGAAGATCTGATAACCTCCGCTATCTGTAAGAAGCGGTTTTCTCCATCCAGTAAAAGAGTGAAGTCCTCCAGCAAGCTTGATCACCTCAATGCCTGGTCTAAGATAAAGATGATAAGTGTTGGCAAGCATGATCTGTACACCTATATCATCTAAAAGTTTGTGTATCATGGCTTTGACAGTTCCTTGAGTTCCAACAGGCATGAAAACAGGAGTTTCAATAATACCGTGAGGTGTAATCAGTCTTCCCCTTCTTGCATCACTTTCAGAGGCTATAATTTCAAAGGAAAACATGCGAAAAAATACTACAACATGACCTTTCTGCGATCAAGCTTATACAAACTATAATAGGATGTCACACCCACGATAGCACCCACAAGTACGTCAATGGGAAAATGAACTCCCATATACATCCTGCCGTAAGCTATCAAAAGGGCATAGCTCCAAAGTATAACCTTCAGTAGAGCTGGCGATTCCGAAGAAAAGAAAGATGCTAAGAAGAAAGCCATAGCAGTATCTCCAGACGGAAAGGACTTGTGATAAAGAGGCTCTAAAAGGTAAATGTTCGTTAACATGTTTGCAGGTCTTGGGGCGTTGAAGACCACCTTCAAGATGTGTACACTCAAGCTTTCAAGCGCAAGTGAAAGTATAAAAAGCTTTAGCCTTTCCCTTTTGAACAACAGGACAAAAAGCAAGGCAGGTATAAGGACGTATCCCTTCCCGAGAAGGTAAAAGTATCCAAAAAAAGCATCAAGAAGCTCATTTCTGGTATGGTTCACGAGATAAAAAAGTTCTACATTCAGAGGGAAATTTTCCACATTCATTCAGGTTTGCTTATAAAGTATTTTACCCCTTTCTACGCTTTCAGGGATCAAGGTCACCTTTTCGTCACTCATAAAGGATACAAAACCCTCTATAAGACCCGCAAAGAAATATATTACGGGAGACTCTATCAGATCGCCGTTAGTTATAGCGTCGGTAAATATGTCTTCCTCTATCTTCACTTCTCCATTGACTTTTTCTATCTTTTTGGCAAAACCCAGATCCTCAAGTATTATGCATGCCCTCCTTAAAGCTTCTTCCTTTGTTAGAGTTTCAGGAAAGTGTCCTATAAGGCTCTCCAAGAGCTTTGGACCAGATTGCCTCCCCGCATCTCTCAGAACCGCCTTCGCTCCTTTGTCACCTATGAGGTTTTTAACCCCCTCAGCCATATTTACTATGGCAAGCAGTAGTATGTCGGGATCTACCATAATAACTACCCTCCAGTTTCCAATTTTACCTACCCACGTACGTGTTAAATATAAGAATTCTTTATAAGCGGATAAGAGAATTTTATTATCCTACCACTTCGTAAGGTCTGTGTCTCCATTTGGCACCCAAAGATTCTGCAAGTCTTTTAGTTTTTTCAATATCAACGCCTTCGTAATCTACGGCGGTAGCTATAACCTCAAAGCCTTCCTGAAGGGCTTTCTTTATAAAGCGTATAACCTTTTCAAAGGCATCGGACTGGGCAGGCTTGCATACCTTGTTATAAGTATTTTCATCTTGAGCGTTCAGACTAACCGACCACACATCCACAAGTCCCTTCAGTTCGGAAAGTTTATCCTCGGGGAGGTAAGTGAACATCAAACCATTTGTGTCAACCCGAACCTTCCCACCTTTTGCTTTTATGTATCTTGCTATCTCCTTGAGTGCTGAAAATCTAAGTGTAGGTTCACCGTATCCGCAGAAAACCACCTCATCGTACCTTGCAGGATCTGCTATCTCTTTTATAACTTCCTCAACGCTCGGATCCCTTGATGTCCAAACCCAGTAGCCTTTTATCATAAAATTCCTCTCCCTTTCTCTTTGGCAAAAGGAGCAGTGAAGGTTACACTTGTTTGTCAGATTTATGTATAGCTTATTGTTTATTACGTAAGTTATCGTGTCTTTCTTTCCGTTGTTGTCTATGTTAAAAAGAAGTTTGGCATTTTCGGAGGTCATACGGTCCACATCCTCAATGGAGGAATTGGGAATAAGCTGAGCCATCACATTTGCAGTATGCCATATGTAAGGAGGTTTGTTAGGCTTGCCTCTCGCAGGCTGAGGTGTCAAAAAGGGACTGTCCGTCTCTAATAAAATTCTTGCGGTAGGTGTCCTTTTTACCACTTCTCTAAGCGTTTCCGCATTTTTGTATGTTATTATTCCCGAGTAAGATATGTAAAAGCCAAGATCTACACACTTCCTCATAAACTCGTAGCTTCCTGTAAAACAGTGCATTACACCTCCTACTTCGTAAGCCTTCTCTTCTTTAAGAACTTCTATGGTTTTATCTTCAGCATTCCTGCTGTGTATCACTAAAGGAAGCCCCAGCTCTATAGCTATGCCTATTTGCTTTCTGAAAATGTCTTCCTGTTTTTTTCTATCAGAGTAGTCTTTATAAAAGTCAAGACCTATCTCGCCCAAGGCTCTCACCTTAAGGTGTTTTTTCGCAACGTCTTTAAGCCAAAGAAGATCCTCATCACCGATTTTGTCAGCTTCGTGAGGATGAAACCCTATAGCACAAAAGACGTGCCTGTTTTCTTCAGCAAGCTTTATAGCGTTTTCAATGGTTTTTCTGTCATAGCCTATGGTAATAAGATACTCAATAGAAGTATCTTTAAGGCTTTCTTTGAGATCTTCTTCTTTGAGAAGATCAAGATGGCAATGCGTGTCTATCATAGCTTATAAAATATAATCCTATTATACCTTGGATGATAGATAGGTATCCTCACTCTTACACACTTCTACCCACATACACCATACCAGATACCAGAAGTAACTGTTCGTCCACAGAACAACTGTTATAAGATACCCTGCTCGCTTTTGTTAAGTAATAGAAGTGCTATGCGAAAGAGGAATTTCTTACTTGGAGTGAGGTTATGACCCTGGCACTACCTC
Organism: Hydrogenobacter sp.; assembly: GCA_041287335.1. NCBI lineage: Bacteria > Pseudomonadati > Aquificota > Aquificia > Aquificales > Aquificaceae > Hydrogenobacter > Hydrogenobacter sp. The sequence continues at coordinate 3,567 of JBEULM010000030.1, read as the reverse complement.
CACCTATTTTGGTATGTAGAACGGGCATAGGCATGTCTATAACCGCCAATAAGTTTAGAGGTATTAGAGCAGATTTATGCCTTAACGAATACATGGCTCGCATGAGCAGAAAGCACAACGATGCAAACGTGCTATGCCTTGGAGACAGGATGCTGGGTAATTACCTTGCCATAGTGGAAGTTTGGCTAAACACGGACTTTGAAGGCGGAAGGTACGAAAGGAGGGTAAGGCTTATAAGGGAAGTGGAAGAATTACAGCCTTGACACGAGAGGTATTAGTTTAAGGGTATAGTAAAGTAAAACAAGAGAAAAGCCTATAAGAAGGAGGTTTGAAAGGGGTTCATTAAAGGGCTTAAAGACTAAGGAGAGGGTAAAGGTAGGAATGCCAAACAATAGGAAAATCTCTAAGGTTTCGGGCTTTAAAAGCTCCTTTAAAGTAGGTATTTTTTCTTTACCCATCTTTGGTGCATATACCCTCCACCAGAGCATAAAAGGCACTATATGATAGGTAGCACCTACCGTTATAAAGGTTAAAAAGCCGTAAAGCATACCCTCCTTGTGCCAGCTTATAAAGCCAAAGTTTTGACTGCCAGCACTTGAAATTCCTACAGAGAGAAAGAAGGTAAAAAAGAAAAGACCAAGAAGGAGGAACTTTACAGAAATGTCAAGCCCCTTGAGAGGGCTTCTCCTCTGAGAAAGCGTCTTGTATATGATAAGAAAAAGAAGAAGCATAGATATAAGCACGCCGGAGCCTCCGTAGGCTATTAGGGTATAGTTTTTCAAATAAAAGCAGTAAAGGACAAAAAGGGAGGAAAGGTTAAGAAGCAAAAGGTTCAACCACCTTAATTTTGGTCTCCATAGCTCTTCAATTTGAAGCATTGGCACAAAAACATAGTAAGAGCCTGTTATTACATTGAGGAAAAAGCCTGAGGTAATTGCATGCTTTATTAAAAGGGGGTTCTGTTCAAACCACATAAGAAGGCATACAAGCGGTGTGTAAAGGCTACCGACAAACAGGAAGACTACTGAAGGGTCTGAAAGCCTGTGGGTGTTTAGAAGGATAAGGAGGAGAAAGAGAAGGTTATCTGCAGTGTAAAGAAGTTGGTTTATCTCGTAATTCAAAAGAAAGTAAAAAGCATTTAAAATGTTGAGTAAAAAATGAAAGTATATGAGCCTTCCTCCCCTTATTGGCTTTCCTTGAAGGGTAGGGTATAGCTGGAAGAGGCTGCCCTTTATTAGGGAGGGAAAGGCTATAAAGAGTAGCAGGTCTATATAAGGCTTCTTAGCCAGTTCAAGAAGGGGCGATAAGGTTATAAGTATAAGGGAAAGGAGTATATAAAGGGGTGTTAGTCTTACAAAGCCTGCTGGTCTTATCATTGTCCTATAAGGCTTCTTAGCTCTTTGATTAGCTCTTGGAACTTTTCGTCGGACAACCTCCTTATCTTCTTTGCCTGACCGAGCGTTACTGTATGGGGAAGTATCTTCCTAAGTAGAGGGTTTTTGAGGGGTGTAAAGCCATATTTTATTAATATATCAAGAGCTTCTGGCATCCGCTTTAATAGTTCTCCTACATTTGTGTTTTCATCAATGGTAAATTCAAGCTCCTTTGAGCATTCGGTGGTGCCTTCAAGTTTTCCTTCTGTGCCTCTTTTCCATATCTTTAACAGATAACCCTCTTCCGTCTCTTTTAACTCGTAAGTAAAACCAAGTTCTTCAAGCCTTGGTAAAAGGTGTGTAAAGGGTCTTGAACCGAGCACTTCAAGCACCTCACCTTCCTTAAGGCTTTCTAAAGCCCGGGCTATTTTTATCATGGGCTGAGGTGGTTCAAGGTTTCTCACATCAAGCCTCATACCCACCTCCAAAGAGGTATCCCTCAAGTTCTACATGAGCTTTATAACCAAGCTCTTCTACCTTTTCCTTTACAGCCTGTAGCAAAAAGTTACCCACGGGACAGAAGGGGCTTGTAGGCTTTATAACTATCTTAACCTCTCCTTCACCTATGCTTCTTACCTCTTTTACCATGTTCATGCTCACTATGTCAAGTCCTGTATGAGGGTCAATCACTTCTCTTAAGGCTTCAAGTATTTCCTTCATGCTACCTTCCTCTTATTCTGTCCCTAAAAAGCTCATGGCAGGACATACAACCTTGTAGCATATCTGTGTAAGCCTTGAGGGCTTCTTCCTTCTTGCCTTCCTTTATAAACCTTATAACCTCCTCCGCGCTACCATGCACCTGCCTTTCAAAGCTTGGCATAAGCCTTAAAAACTCTTCCCTTCTTGAAGGGTCTATGTATTGAAGGGGTCCTCCCTTTGGCATAGGATGCTCGGCTATCTCCTTGGCACCCTCCATTATGAGAGCGTCGTTGCTTAGCATAAAGCCGTAAAGCATCTTTTGAGCCGATAGGCTCACCATCTGCATGACCTGTTTTAATGTAAGCTCCTGCTCCTTCCCGTGCTCGTGGGCAAAGGAAAAGCCAAGGATGAAAAGTAAAAGTGCAAGCCTTTTCATGATAGCCTCCTTATTCTAATCTTCCAAAATTCGTCACCAAACTCTATATACTCCCAACCAACCCTTTTTGGGAAAGCCATAGCCATCTGGAAATATAAAGGTAGTGGGTCGTGGTCGTTTATTATGTAAAAGCATCCTCCCTCGTCAAGTTCTGAAAACCTTTTCATAACAAGGGGATGCCTAACGCCATGCTCAAGGGGTCTTAGGTCAATAACCTCACCTTCACAGCCTTCTTTATTTCCCATTGCTAACTCATAAAGGTATGCGTTTCCTTCTGGCATAAAGCCAAAAAGTACAGAAGGCTCCACCACAAAGACGCAAGGTGCCAAAGCGTTGCCAAACTTCTGACCTAATATATACCTCCCTGAACCTTCAGAAAGTATGTAAATCCTCTTATAGCTCAAAGCGGAGGGCATAAGGCTTTCACCGATTAAAGAAAACTCAAAACCATTAGCCTTTATCCTTTTACCAGGCTCAAGCTTTTCAACCATTATTTCCTCCTTACTCTAAAGAATTAAGCCTTCCATAAAGTATGTAAATGATTACAATCATAATTTTTAGCATCCCCTTTCTAAAAAAGCTATAGCCAATCAGCTCTTCTTTTAGGATAGGTTGCGGGAAGCCTCTCCTTTTTAAAGGAGAGATGAGAGTGAGCCTAATGTTTATGGTTAAGCATAGAAACAACTTGACATTTTCTAAGAAAGTGTTATACATAGAAAAACAGAGGAAAGGTTCATGAGAGCTGGAAAGCAAGCTAACTACTCCTACAAGTTCAAGCTCTATCCGACAAAGGAGCAAAAACAGTTCTTAAAAAGAGCTGTAGGTTCTGTGAGGTTTGTTTATAACTACATGCTTGCCAGAGCAAAGGAAGAGTATCAGAAGGAAGGCAAAAAGTGGAATGTTTATGAGTATAAAAAACTCTTGCCTTTGCTGAAAGAAGAGTATCCTTTTCTTAAAGAATCTCCTTCTCAATCTTTACAGGAAGCGGTGTTTAACCTTGACAGAGCCTTTAAAAACTTCTTTGCTGGAAGGTCGGATTTTCCAGCCTTTAAAAAGAAA
>JBEULM010000029.1 GCA_041287335.1 Hydrogenobacter sp. | reverse complement strand
GTTTACACACAGGTCGGTGTAATAACTTTGATAGGATTATCAGCCAAAAATGCCATACTTCTTGTGGAGTTTGCAGAGCAAAAACTTAAAGATGGCTCGGATCTTTTAGGAGCTATTCTTGAAGCTGCAAGGATAAGGTTCAGACCTATAATAATGACATCTTTTGCCTTTATAATGGGTAGCTTGCCTTTAGCTTTGGCGACTGGACCTTCAGCTGGGAGCAGGCACATCATAGGTTTCACTGTAGTAGGAGGAATGCTTGCGCTCACGCTTGTAGGTACTTTCTTTATACCTGTTTTCTATTACGTAGTTAAAAAAGTTCAGGGATTGCGCAGGAAGGAAGTAGCATGAAAAAGATTACAGTTTTTTTACTCGGTATATTTTTGTTCTCCTGTTCTCTGACGCCTAAGTACGAAAGACCTAAGATAGATCTGCCAGAAGTAAGAGGGGAAGAGAAGACACAAATAGATCAAAGATGGTGGGAAAACTATAAGGATGAGAGGCTAAATACATTTATAGAAGAAGCTCTAAAAAATAACGATGACCTGCTTCTGGCTTATGAGAGGATAAAGGAAGCGTCTTATTATTACAGTTTAGCCACCGCAGAGCTTTTACCCGAGCTTGATCTTAGCGTTACCGCAAACAGGCAAAAGCTCAGCAAAAGGGCAAAGCCTTTTGGTGGTATAACTTACAGCGATTTTACTATATCAGGCGTTCTGTCGTACGAGCTTGACTTTTTCGGAAAACTCAGGGATTATCAAAAGGCAGAGCTTCACAGACTTCTCGCTCAGAAGGCTTACGCAGATACAGTAAGGCTTAAGCTTGTTGCGGATGTGGCTACACTCTACTTTGATTTATGTACTGTTCAAGAACAGATAAGCATAATGGAAGACTTGCTTAAAAGATACGAAGAGAGCTACACCTACAGAAAGAGGCAGTATGAAAACGGTCTAATAGATATACTCCCGGTGGAGCAAGAAAAGACGCTTCTTGATAGCGCAAAACTTAATCTTAAAAAGCTTAACGAAAAGAGGGAGCTGATAAAAAACTCTCTCTCACTACTTCTTGGCAGACAACCAAAAGGTATATTTTCTTCTGACGATCTAACGTGTAAAGGTTTACCTGAAGCAATACCAATACCCTCCTTTATTCCATCTGATGTTTTGGAGCAAAGACCGGACATATTTGCAGCAGAACAGAACCTTATAGCTTCCCATTACAATGTAGGTGCTGTAAAAGCAGAGTACTTTCCGCGTATATTCCTTACAGGAGCTACAGGGCTTCGCAGTGCGAGCCTGTCCAATCTTTTTACTTCCTCCGCAAATATGTGGAGTCTTGGTGCTTCACTCCTTTCACCCCTTTTGGACTTTGGGAGAACTAAATCCGAAGTTAATATAGCCGAATCTCTGAAAAGACAGGCACTGATAAAATATATACAGAGCGTAAAAAACGCCTTTTCTGAAGTCAATCAAGCTCTCATAAGCCTTGAGGCTCTAAAAGAACAGATGGAACTTCAGAAGATGCAGATAGATAATTACAATAGCATACTCAAAGTTGCACAAAAGCAGTACGAGAACGGGCTGGTGGAATACATAAATGTCCTGCAAGCAAAAAAGGATTATGAGACTTCTCTCTTAGAGCTAATCACTTTTAAGGGTGAGTATCTCAAAGAGCAGGTGCTACTTTACAAAGCTCTCGGAGGTGGATGGAAAAGAGAGTGAGCCGTCACTTTCTGTTATAATAAAGTTATGAGGTTAAAGCGAAAGGGTACAAAAAAGAGGATCTTAGAATCCGCACTGAAGCTCTTTTCTGAAAAAGGCATAAGGGAAACCACTATAAAGGATATAGCCAAGGATGTAGGTGTAACGGAAGGGGCCATATACAGACACTTTGTCAGCAAGGATGAGATAGTGAGAGGGCTTTTCGGTATGTACTCGGAAGAGTTCTACAACAGACTTATGTCCTCTTTTGAAGAAAAGACATACAAAGAAAAGTTTTATAGGGCTGTTGAAGAATTTCTCAATTTCTGCTTTGAGAATCCTGAAGCTTTTAAATATCTAGATCTCTTTCACTATTTGAGGGCTGAAGAGGTAAAAGAGTTTATAAAACTTCCAAAGGATGCGGTATTGAAACTCCTTCAAGAGGGAAAGGGGATCGTCAAGGTTAGGGCTGAACTCGCGCTTGCTATGTTTGTGGGTACCCTTGAGAGGGTATTTCTCCTTACGGAAGCTGGGCTTTTGGAAAAACGTGAAGAGATCAAAAGAGAGGTAGCAGACCTTCTCTGGAAGGCTCTCACATCCTGATCACTTACCTATTACGAGTACCGCACCGGGACGCTTTATTCTGGGAACGAGGATCTCCATAACTCTAAACTGGTGTACCATATTAGTGCTTTCAGTATACGCCAAACTCATGTCAAGCCCTAAAACTATGTCCATATTTTGTGGTCCAGAAGAGATCAGGAGAGCCTTACCTTCAGGTATTATTGGCGTATAGAAAACCTCTGTAACTACCTTTTTTATCTGTTCAAGCTCAAGAAGTCCAGTATTATGATAAACCCTGTTAAGCTGGAAGTACTGCTTTGGGTTAAGCACCATATAGTATGGTCCGAAGAAGCCCATTTCGGAAAGTTTTGCTATACCTATGGATACATCGTTGAAAGCGTTACCAACCACATCCCAATCACTCATAGACATAGTCTGCCTTCCTTCCACCGTGAGAAGCCCCTCAATACCGAGCTTTTTATTTCCGTGAAGTATGAGAGTGTCTTCTGCAACCGCGGTGGCAAAAGCCGCACTTGCAGCGGAAGATGTGTCTATGGGAAGGTTGAACTGCCTCCAATACTCAAGATCCCTCCAGCTTATAGTGAAGGGCTTATATACGGTAGGAAGAATCAGGTGTTTCCTTGTACCTGTCCTTACAGGTTCACACATTTCGCTCTCTTCACCGGGTCTTACCTCACAACTTCCCGGCTCAACTCCGAGAAAAACATCGTAAGATATCACCTGATGTCCAGCTCCCAACGGTCCAACTACGTTCATAAACCTTCTGCATACGAGAGCCTTTTTAGCTACATCAATTACTGTCTCTTCAAGCGTTTTCCACTCTTCCTCCGTGAGGGGTGACATATCCTTTCCAAGAAAGTCCATTACTTTACCTCCAGAAATAATTATAAAAGCTTGCGTATTCTTTTACAAGCTCCCTTAAAAAATAAACGAAACCCTTTCTATAGAGATCCTTATAGCTTGTTTTTCCAAGAAGAAGATCGTAATAGCTCTTTAATATACCCTTTTTACTCATTGTGTAAGCAACCTTCTGAAATTTGTAGCCGAGGCGAGCTATTTTTCCAGCGTAAACAAGCTCAGAAACGAGATCTTTCAAAAGTTTTCTGTATTGCTCTGTAGGTTTTGAAGGTGAAACAGCTAATGCTTGAGCTGCGAGTTTTCCGCTCCGTACTGCGTAATATATACCTTCTCCTAAAAGAGGATCCGTGAGATTGGCCGCATCACCTACCAAAAGCACGCGATCTTTACCGCAGAATACATCTCCATCTTTTTCTATATAAGGTATGTACCAGCCATACATCCTCCCTTCTGGTTTTACACCCTTGAGTCTTGAATATTCGGTTAGAACTCTTTTTAGATCTCCCCTTTGTGTACAGGCTGTGCCTACGCTCAGATTTTCACCTTTCGGAAATATCCACGCATACCCTCTTCTGACTAATCCTATATCTATCATTACCTTTTCGCTAAGATCACCTCGCGTAAAAAACTCAAGAGCTTTAAAGAACTTGTCCTTTTTGTAGCCAAGGGCTTGAGCTGTCTTTGAGTAAAAACCGTCCGCACCAACTATAAAATCTGCATGAAAATTGCCTTTTGAAGTTATTACTCTGTACTTTCCTCCCTCTGTTTCAAAACCTAAGACCTCACACTCATCCACAAAATCTGCTCCTTTTCCTTGAGCTTTCTCTAAGAGAAAGGTATCAAATTCAACCCTATCCGTAATATACGCTACTTCCTCATCAGCTGAAAGCTCAAACTCCTCCCTTCCACCGTATCCTAGGATACCCCCCTTTATCCTGTTAAGCACGAATCTTTCCCAACCTTCCGGAAGGTATGGAGCTATCCTTTTTGAGATACATCCTGCGCACAGTTTGAATCGTGGAACTTTGTACTTTTCAAGGATTAGCACCTTAAGACCGTTTTTTGAAGCGTAATAAGCGGCAGAAGAACCCGCAGGTCCCCCGCCTATCACTATGACATCATAACCCCTCATAAAGATAGTCTAACACTTATTCTTTCTTACCGTAGTACTTGGTAAGATACTCAACTATTTTAGGGACATCCTCCTGCTTTATAGGTGCGCCCATAGCTTTTATCATCTTGTTAACGGTAGCCTCCCAACCCTTCTTGTCAAGAAAGGGGGAATTCATTTGAATGTAGTCAAGACTATGACATGCAGAGCAGTTTGCTTCTACGAGAGCTTTACCTTCACCATCTTTTAGCTTTATACTCTCCTCTCCAGCAAAGGAAATAGCCATAAGCATACATCCAAATATAAGAGCTTTACTCATATCTATTTACCTCCTTATACGACTTTTATGTTTATCTTCTGAACTACGTTGTGATGGTATCCTGCAGGGTTCCATATAAGCTCAAAGGTCTGTGTCTGCCCTATCCTATTGCTTGCCTTTGCCATTATAGTATAGGTTCCCTTTTTGGGAGGTCTAAATCTGTAAGTGAACTGCCTCCATGAGTAGCGACCATAATCCTTACCCAGCTCAGCTTCACGCCAGGTTTTACCTCCGTCAGTGGATATCTCCACCATGTTAATACCATACCCACCGTCCCACGCAATACCTTTTATTTCAACCATTTGCCCAAGCTTGAACCTTTGCCCATCATTTATATTTGTGATTAGAGAGTTTACGACTATCTCAGTTATAGGTGTGTTGACTGCAGTTTCCTGAGATATGAATCTGTCCCTTATAGGGAACTTTCCCAGAGGTATTCTATACGCTGTTTTCATCCAAAAGCCATCGAAAGGTTTGGAGACAACATCAATAGAAATTATATGCTTCATCCAGTAAGTGGCAGTCCAACCCGGGACTATTACTCTTGCAGGAAAGCCGTTCCAGTGAGGCAGGGGCTCTCCATTCATTTCGTAAGCTATCATGGTGTTTTCGTCAAGAGCCTTCCAAACTGGTATGCTCTTTATAAAGTCTGGCGTTCCTGCTGCCACGCCTGTGTCCGCACCGTTGAGTACTACCTCAAGAGCATTACCCTTCAAACCAGCTCTCTCCAATATGTCTTTCAGTCTTACTCCTTTCCACCTTGCATTCCCCATAGCTCCGTATCCCCACTCAACTCCCGCTACATGCGGTTTAAATAATCCCCTCCTGTTCCCTGAACACTGGCACAGAGCCACAAGCTCCACCTGTTCAAACTTGGTCTTGAGATCCTCCAGCGTTAGCTCAAGAGGCTTTTCTATCGCATCACCTCCTATGGTCAGCTTCCAAGTTTTTGCATCTACTTCAGGTATGTTAGAAAGGTGATACCTCACAAAGAAAACATCGTTTGGTGTGAAGAATTCGTTGAAGTACTTAACAGGCGTTTCGTAGTTAGGTGCCCTGTAAGTTTTTTTGATAAGAGGTTTTTTACCTGGGAGAGCTTCCAAAACTTGTTCCTCAAGTACACCCTCTGGAAGCTCTTTCGCCGCAGTACTAAGTAAGGAAGGATCAACCGCTGCCAAAAGGTACTTTGGCACCAGAAGTCCTCCAGCGCTTAGAGCGAGACCGCCTTTCAAAAAGTTTCGCCTACTTAACATTTTTTTTAACCTCCCTTTCAGAATTGACTGTATAAAGTTATTTTCTTTAATAAGGAATTTCAATAAGAAACTTTTATTAAAGCATAAATTCATCTTATATTAGGCTATAAGAATTTTTGCAAAAAAGAGAAAGGGACGTATAATTAAAAGAGGAGGTTTTTAATCGTTATGGAGTTTAATTTTCAACAGTTAAGTGAACCACTTGGAAAAGCTATAAGGGAGCTTGGTTTTAAAGAACCTACACCTATACAGAGTGAGGCTATACCGTTAGCTCTTAAAGGTTACGATATTATGGGACAGGCAGCTACTGGAACAGGGAAAACAGCTGCCTTTGGCATACCCATCGTGGAAAGTATAAATAAGGATGGAGGTTTAAAGGCACTTATTCTAACGCCAACGCGTGAACTTGCCCTCCAGGTCAAGGATCAGCTTTATGCCTTATCCAAGTACAAGGCACTTAAGGTGTTCGTTTTTTACGGAGGTACACCGGTAGGGAGGGATCTGGAGCTTCTGTCTAAGGTTACACCTAACATAGTTATAGGGACTCCGGGCAGAATAAAGGACCTCATAAATAGGGGTACATTGAATGTTGGCAGTGTCTCCTTTTTAGTTCTTGATGAGGCTGATCTAATGCTTGATATGGGCTTTGCCGAAGATATAGAATACATAATATCTTTTACACCAATAGATAGACAGACTTTTCTCTTTTCCGCAACTATACCAAAAGAGATAGAGGTGTTGGCAAAAAAACATTTGAGAGATAATTACAAAGTGGTAAGGGTCATATCCGCGGAATTAAAACCTAAGATAGAGGAAAGGCTCATAAGACTAAACTCTCCCAAGCAAAAGATATCTGAGCTTGAGAAGATACTCAGAGACCATATACTTGAAAAGGTCATAATTTTTGTGAGGACAAAAAGGGATGCGAAGGATATATCTCAGGAACTCAAAAACAGAGGTTTTAGTGTAGTGTCTTTGCATGGAGATATGACACAGAGACAAAGGGAGAACGCCCTTAAGCTCTTTAGAGAAGGAAAAGTAAGAACTGTTGTGGCAACGGATGTTGCCTCAAGGGGTCTTGATATAAAAGGAGTGAGCTTAGTTATCAATTACCATATTCCTGAAGACCCTGAGGTTTACATACACAGAATAGGGAGAACTGGAAGAATAGGAAGTTACGGAAAGGCATACAGCTTGATAACACCTGAGGACAGTAAAGCTCTCTGGAGAATAAAGAGGGTAAAAGAAAGATACACGGGCGTATAAGGAGCTGTTAGAGATTGTATCTTCTGTAAAAGAGCCTTTTTAGTGCTTCCACTGACACGAGGTAAAGGAGAGTAATCAAAAAGATAAATACGTAAAGGGTCAAGTTTAAGGGCTTTAGCTCTAACAGGTTTCCAAGAGGGGTAAAGGGTATAAGTAAGCCTGTTACTCCCGTTACGAATACAGTAAATATGAGGAGAGAGGAGGGTTTACTTTTTATAGAAGGTTTCCTTGTGCGTAATATGAGTAGGACAAGGATTTGGGTAAATAATCCTTCAAGAAACCATGCGGTGCGGAAAGTTTCAGACGTTGCTCCAAGTATGTAAAGAAGGAAGGTGAAAGTAATGTAATCAAAAAAGGAACTCAAAAGCCCAAAAAAGAACATGAACTTTTCAATAAACTCTATATTCCACCTTTTTGGGAGCTTTATCCAATCATCATCCACACCATCGGCTGGTATGGACATTACCGCGATATCCGTTAAGAGGTTTGCGGTCAAAACCTGTTTTGGTAGCATGGGAAGGAAAGGGACCAAAAGGGATGCACCAGCCATAGAAAACACGTTACCAAAGTTGGAGCTTGTTTGCATAAATAAATACTTCATGGTGTTAAGGAAAGTTTTCCTGCCTTCAAGTACGGCATCTATTACTGTGTTTAGGTCTGGTTTAAGAAAAACTATGTCAGCGCTCTCTTTTGCCACATCTACAGCGTTTTCCACAGATATAGCCACATCGGCACTCCTCATAGCGGTAACATCATTTATTCCGTCTCCCATGTATCCCACTACGTAACCCGCCTTTTTCAGAGCGCTAACGACCCTCTCTTTTTGCAAGGGAGAGAGTTCCGCAAATACGAAAACATCCTTGATTCTTCTTATAAGAGCTTCTTCGGAGAAATTTTTAAAGTCTTCACCACTCATAACTTTACCTTTTAAGCCGAGTTTTTCTGCTACATACTCAGCAACGAGCCTGTTGTCTCCAGTTATGATTCTTAGCTCCACACCAAGGCTTAACAGCTTTTCTACAACATTCTTTGCATCTTCCTTTAGTGGATCGTGCATTACCACAAAGCCAAGGAATATTTCTCCTTCCTCATCTCCATAACTTATGGATTCCCCCTTCATAGGTTTGTATGCAATTGCTATTAATCTGAAACCCTGCGTGCTGTATTGCGTGTAAATTTTTTGAATTTCCTGCATTACCTTGCGAATATCAACAACTTCTCCATCAATTTCTGCATACGTGCAGATATCTATTACATGTGAGTATGCACCCTTAGTTATTAAAAGATTTTCTTGATCTTTCTTGATAAGTACAGAAAGGCGCTTTCTATTAAAATCGTAAGGAAGTTCATCAAGCTTTTTAAATTCTAAGATATCCGTTGATTTTAATTCTTCCTTTATAGCTTCGTCTATTGGGTTTTTGTAACCTGTTTGAAAATATGAATTTAGATATGAAAAGAGAGCTACTTTTTTGCTTTCCTTATCTGATAAATCTCTGAAAGTATAAACTTTCATGACTCCTTCTGTAAGAGTTCCAGTTTTATCACAACACAGAACGTTCATACTTCCAAAGTTTTCTATAGATGTAAGCCTTTTTACTATAGCACCTTTTTGAGCCATATGTCTTGCTCCGTAAGAGAGACCAACGCTGACTACCGCAGGAAGAAGTACGGGCGTTATGCCTATACCCAGAGAAAGCGCAAAGAGGAGTGAATCTATGACACCCCTGTTATAATAAGTATTGATCGCGAAAACCAGAAAAATGAGAAATGTTGCCACCTCAAGGAGCGTATAACCGAATCGCTTTAGACCTCTCTCAAAATCCGTTTCTCCTTTACCAAGCTTTAACTTTTCAACTATCTTTCCATACTCAGTATCTCTACCTATCTTAAAAACTCTTATTACTCCAAAACCGCTTACCACATGCGTACCCATATAAACATCGTCCCCTACATTTTTTTCCACAGGATAGGCTTCACCAGTCATCAGAGCTTCGTTAATGAAAAGGTCTTTTGCTTCAAGCACTTTACCGTCCGCAGGTACCATATCACCCGCCCTCAGAATCACCGCATCTTCTACTGTGACTTCCTCCATGGGAATGTCTCTTTCCACACCATCCCTTATCACAGTCGCGTGCGTCTTCACCATAGAGAGGAGCTTCTCTACCGTTTTGTTAGCTCCCCTTTCCTGCCAAAAGTCCAAAAGACCACCGAGTAGAATTATGCTAACTATTACAAAAGCATCAGTTTTCTCACCCAAAAAGGCTGATAAAATTGCGGTAAAGAGAAGCAAGAAGATATAAGGATTCTTAAACTGACTTAAAAGGATATCCAGATCGCTTAGCCTTTTCCCCTTTTCTATCCTATTATAGCCGTATCTTTTGAGTCTTTCGTTGGCTTGACTTGAGGATAGTCCTAAAATTTTAGAAGCATTGCTCCCCAAGTCAGTCCTCCTCCCATTGCTGTCAGCATCACCAGATCGCCTCTTTTTAGTTTACCTTCGGCATACGCTTCACAGAGGGCTATGGGTATGGAAGCTGCGCTAGTGTTGCCGTATTTGTGTATGTTGGAGTAAACCTTTTCTTTTGGTATACCTAATTTCTCAGCAAGGGCATCCATTATTCTTATATTCGCCTGATGGGGAATCATCAAGTTCACTTCTTCAACACTTACACCTGATGTTTCAAGAACGTACCTGCACGCATCTTCCATACTCCTTACCGCCATCTTAAAAAGTTCCTTACCTCTCATGCTTATGTATCCGCACTTTGGAGCGTAAAGTATTTCCCACAAGCTTCCATCTGACAGCATCTTGGAAGAAAGTATCTCTCCTTCCCCTCTGGATAATACGACAGCACCCGCCCCATCTCCAAAAAGCACACAGGTGCTTCTATCTTGCCAATCTACTATCTCTGATAGTTTCTCAACGCCTACGAGAAGTATATTTTTAGCTTTCCCAGATCTTATGTAGGCATCAGCCAGCTCAAGCCCGTAAATAAAACCGCTACACGCAGCCGATATGTCAAAAGCGTAAGATTTTGTCGCTCCAAGCTTGGCTTGTAAAAGGCATGCTGTGGATGGAAATCTCAGCTCAGGGGTGAGCGTGGCGAGAAGAATTATTTCTATGTCTTCCGGCTGTATGCGTGCGGATCTGATAGCTTCAAGGCTTGCTATATAAGCCATCTGAGTAACATTTTCGTCGTTAGCTATTCTCCTCTCCTTTATTCCCGTTCTGGTAGTTATCCATTCATCTGATGTGTCAACTATCTTTTCTAAATCAAAGTTAGTAAGCACCTTTGGTGGTACATAATAACCCATTCCCGTTATAGTTGTTCCCATCAGATTTTTACCTCTTTTGGGCTGAGACTCCTTATATATTCGGCGAGTCTTTCGTTAAAGTGATGCACGTAAAACTCGTTAGCTACCTTTATAGCGTTCTTTATAGCTTTTGCGTTTGCCCTTCCATGGGTTATTATAACAGGCTTTTTGGCACCCAGCAGTGGAATACCTCCGTATTCGGCAAAATCAGCTTTTTTCTTAAAGTTATTGAGGGCAGGTTTTATGAGCAACGCTCCTATTCTTGCGATGAGGCTTTTCTGAACCTCCTCCTTTATCATCTGAAGCACAGCCATACCGAGACTTTCACTGGCTTTTAGGATCACGTTTCCGACAAAACCGTCACAAACTATCACATCAAAAGTTCCAGCATATATGTCCCTACCCTCCGCATTTCCCAAGAAGTTTAACTTACTCTTCTTTAAAAGGGCGTAGGACTCCCTCACAAGCTCATTTCCCTTTCCTTCCTCTTCACCTATACTGAGTATGCCAATCTTAGGATTTTGTACTCCGAGGATTTCCTTAGCGTAAGTGTGCCCTATTATGGCAAACTGAAGTAAATGTTTGGGTTTACAATCTACGTTCGCCCCTACATCAATGAGAACCGTTCTTCCTTTAGGATTGGGAAGAGCCACGCCTATAGCTGGTCTCTCTATGTGTTCCAATGCCCCCACCAGAAACTTGCCAACAGTAAGTACAGCACCTGTATTTCCGGCAGATACAAGCCCGTCAGCCTCGTTTTCTCTAAGCAAAATCCCCGCAATATAAAGGGACGATCTTTTCTTTTTAAGAACGTTAGACGGGGGTTCGCTCATACCCACCACATCTTCCGCATTAATAAGTATAAGTCTCTTCCTATCATAGCTATTTTCTTTATCTAATACGCTTTTTATCCTTTTTTCGTCACCTACGAGATACAGTATGACGTCAAGTTCCCTGTGAGCTAAAAGACACCCCTTGACTATCTCCTCAGGAGCATAATCGCCCCCCATACAATCAACCGCTATCTTCGGTGTATTCATCAACTTACTTTGATAACTTCCCTACCTTTATAATGTCCGCAGTAAGGGCATACCCTATGAGGGATCGTCAGTTCCCCACAATTAGGGCAAGTTGCAAGTGATGAAAGCTTTACTTTAGAGAAGAAATTTTGCGCTCTTCTGTTGTCCCTTCTCCATTTGGATGTCTTCCTCTTAGGAACAGCCATAATACGCCTCCTTCGTTAATTTAAAAACTTTATATGCAGTACTATTATAATACCAACTGACATGATGATGCGTGCTTTAGCTGTATTTTTTCTGTTTATGTTTTCACTTTTGAATGAGGGTTTTCCAAGGATTTTTGTTGCCCAGTGGCAAGATGCCATCACGCCAGTGGCAGTGGATTACATAAAGAGAAGCATATCAAAGGCACAAAGTGAAGAGGGAAGTGTTTTTATACTTGAGCTTAATACCCCTGGAGGTCTTGAATCCTCAATGAGGGAAATAGTTCAGGAGTTTCAAAAGACAACTATTCCCGTTGTAGTTTTTGTGTATCCATCGGGTGGACGTGCTGCATCTGCGGGTGCTATAATAACCATATCGGCAGATATTGCTGCAATGGCTCCTGGCACAAACATAGGCGCTGCTCATCCTGTCCAAATAGGTGGGGAAGGGCAGAACGATGTTATGAAGGAGAAGGTACTTCAGGACACCTTGGCGTTTGTAAGGAGTATAGCCAGAGAGAAGGGGAGAAACGTAGAAGTTGTGGAAAGCATGGTAAAAAAAAGCATATCTCTGACTCCTGAGGAGGCTCTAAAAGCTAACATAATAGATCTCATAGCCACGGACAGGACTGATCTTTTGAATAAGCTGAACGGTAGGATTGTTGAAAAGCATGGAAGAAAAATAATACTCGAAACGGAAGGAGTCCAAGTTTATCAAATATCAAAGAGCCTGAGAGAAGAGTTTTTAAATCTGGTTACTAATCCTACTATCGCATATATGCTTTTACTCATCGGGTTTTACGGTATATTTTTTGAACTTTATAATCCCGGAAGCATTGTACCAGGTGCTGTTGGGATAATATCACTGCTTTTAGGTCTTTACGGTTTGGGTGTGGTGGGTGTAAACTGGCTTGGACTTTTGCTGATACTTGCCGGTATCTTACTGTTAGCTCTTGAAGTGGTTACCCCCTCATTAGGAGGACTTGCAATAGCTGGAGGCATAGCCTTAGCTCTCGGTTCTTTCATACTTATAAGTCCAGAATCACCTTACGGTAACATACCCATCTCCGTTATAACCACTATGGTAATTCTTACGGTAGCTTTCTTCCTATTTGCGGGAAGGCTCGGCTTTAAAGCTCAAAAGAGAAAGAAGATGCTGGGAACTGAGGAACTCATAGGAGAGGTAGGAGAAGCCATAACAGACTTTGCAAAAGGCAAGGGAAAAGTGTTTGTACATGGAGAAATATGGAATGCGGTGAGTGAAGAGGATATAAAAAAGGGAGATGCTGTACTCATAGAAGAGGTTAAGGGGTTAACCTTGAAGGTGAGAAAATCTTAGTTTTTTCTGTGAAGCAAAAATACGGAAAGGATCCCATAGAAAGCTGAAGACAAAAGTAAGAAGTTGTGAGCTATAAATCCCTCAACGAGCCACTTTTTCATGTCAGCACTTGCAAATTTTGCAGGTATTGAGAAGCTGATCTCGTAAGTACCATAACCCATAAAACTGTGAAATGGGAGGACACTGCTTAGCTCACCGAAAGAAAAAGACAAAAAACTTAGTAAATAGGAGGACACACTCAAAAGCTGAACTATCGCAACAAACTTAAAAACCACAGAAAAGGTGGAACACAAAAAGAGTAAGCTTGAGAGCCGAAGGCTCGTGTTATCTTTGAGATAACTTTTCAGGTTTCCAATTTTTCCCCAAGAAGGTAAAAAGAGGTATACTTTATGGAAAAAAAGAGACAAAAATATCATTATGAGGGAAATGAAAAAGGTCAGAACTGACTTTTCAATTACTGTATAGAGAAACAAAGCTATAAAAATAAGAGCCAGAAGATCAAAAAGCCTTCCCAAAAGGAAAGACCATACAGAAAGCTTTAAAGATACGCCGAGTTTTTTTGCATAATAAAACCAGCTTAACTCACCGGTTCTCGCAGGAAGCACGTTATTGAAGAATATATTGGCACTGTTTATAAGGTAAATATCTAAGAAGCTTAGACCTCTCATCAAAGGTAGCCACCTAAAACTCCTTATTATCTGACTTGCTGTATAGAAGAAAAAGGCAAGAAAGAATTCATCTAAAGATACACGACTGAGGCTATTCATCACTTTATCTAAAGGAACATACACAAAAAAGAGAGCTAAAAATGATGTGGATAATAAAATTGGTATTAAAATCTTCTTTACCAATTTAAAAAAGCTGTCTTTGAGATAGACTTTTTGATAACGATTCCACATCTTTTATCAAACTTTTCATCTCAAGTTCAAGAAGTCTTCTCTTTAAACTTTCCATATCCGGCTTTTTGAGGCGTATATCCTCCTCTTTCAAGTTCATTTCTGGCACAGGATGTAGCTTTACAAGAGCGTAAGACAGCTCAAGTTTTTCTCTGTCAGCATAAGGGAAGAAAGCTTGGAAATCTTCAAAGTTCCTCAGTATGTTAGTAACGCTTTGGTACTTTTCAAGTACCTTAATGGCTGTCTTCTTCCCTATACCCTTTATACCTTCTATGTTATCCACTTTGTCACCTGCCAAGGCGAGAAGATCCGGTATGAGTTCTGGGCTTACCCCGAACTTTTTCAAAACAGCCTGTCTGTCAAAAAACTCACCACTGATAGGGTTTATAACACTCACTTTTTCGGACACAAGCTGTAATATATCCTTATCCGGTGAGTATATCTTTACGTAAAAGCTCAGTTCCACAGCCTTTTGTGTAATATAACCGATAATGTCATCGGCTTCGTAACCTTCCACTTCCAAAAGGGGAATTCCCATAAGCTTCAAAAGTTCTTTTATGACAGGTATTTGCAGCCTTAGAGGATCTGGCATAGGTGGTCTTTTACTTTTGTAGTCGCTATAGATCTCCTTTTTTGTAGTAGGTGCAGGGTGGTCGAAGACCACAACGAAGTACTTGGGTCTTTCCGCCTTAAGTATGGAAAGGATAGCTCTCATAAAGCCGTATACAGCACCAGTAGGAAATCCGCTCTTGGTTGAAAGCTGAGGAAGGGCGAAAAAACTCCTATACACAAAAGCTGAACCGTCAAGTATATAAAGGATTTTCATGGCATAAAGAGCCTTTCTCTATAGACGCTTTTGCATGCTTGTACAAGCGTTTCGGAAGCCTTTTTTACATCCTCAAACCCCAGTATAGCTGAAACTACAGCTACACCTTTTGCCCCAGCTTCCAGAACCTCCTTCACCCTATAATGGGTTATGCCACCTATGGCTACTATAGGTTTTTGAGTAAGCTTTACAGCTTGACGCAAACCTTCTATACCTACTAATCTGTAATTTTCCTTTGTGGTTGTTTCGTAAACGGATCCGAATCCTACGTAATCTATAGGTAGATGATCCACATCCCTGAGGTCTTCAACGCTGTTTACCGAATAACCTATGTACATGCTGTCTCCTACTATCTTTCTAACAATGTCGGGAGGAAGGTCCTGCTTTCCTACATGTACACCATCTGCACCTACAGCCATTGCAAGATCCACTCTATCATTTACTACAAGGTCTACTCCGTACCTTCTTGTCAACTCCCTAAGTACCAGAAGCTCTTCGTACATCTGTCTTGCGCTCTTATTTTTAAATCTGTACTGAAGGGCTGTTATACCTCCCTGCAAAGCCTGCTCAGTGGTACTTACAAGATCTCTTTCCATAAAGTACTTGTCATCCGTCACAAGATACACAAACAGATTCATCTTTCGCATTCTATAATAATATCATGCTTGAGAAGGGTATGTTAATAGGTGGGAAGTATGTCAAGAGTGAGGAGGAACTGTATATACACTATCCATATACCGGTGAAGTCATAGGTAAGGTCTTTAAAGGTTCTGAAAAGCAAGTTGATGAAGCTATAGAGGTAGCAAAAGAAGGCTTCAGAAAAATGTCCTCGCTTACCCCTCACGAAAGGTACAGCATACTCATGAAGGCATCCCAGATGCTCCAAGACAGAGCCGAAGAGTTCGCAAAAACCTTAGTGCTTGAAGTTGGAAAGACTATAAGAGAGGCAAGATCAGAAGTCCAAAGGGCTATACAGACGCTTATCTTTTCAGCGGAAGAGGCAAAGAGGATAAGTGGAGAGGTAGTACCTTTGGATGCTCACCCGAATGGTAGGGGGAAAGTTGGCTTTTTTATAAGACAGCCGGTAGGTATAGTATCGGCTATAACGCCTTTCAATTTTCCTCTCAATCTCTCCATGCACAAAGTAGCACCTGCTTTGGCTGCAGGTAATGCGGTGATCTTAAAGCCTTCAGAAAGAACACCTTTGACCCCTCTTATGCTTGGCGAACTTCTCCTTTCTGCTGGACTTCCACCAGAAGCCATAAGCGTAATACCGGGATATGGTGACGTTGGTAAAGCTATGACCACCCATCCGGATGTAAGAGTTGTATCCTTCACAGGAAGTAAAAAGATAGGTGAGATCATCACCAAACAGGCTGGCATAAAGAAGGTGATTTTGGAACTTGGCTCTAACTCAGCTTTGGTGTTACATAAGGACGGAAACGTAAATAAGGCTGTGGTAAAAACCATTCAGGGGGGTTACGCTATAGCCGGTCAGGTGTGTATATCCGTTCAAAGAGTCTTCGTACACGAAGATGTCTTTGATATTTATCTGTCAGCTTTAAAAAGCGCTGTTGATAATCTGAATGTGGGCGATCCAATGCGGGAAGATACGGATGTGGGTCCAATGATAAGCTCTTCGGAAGTGGAGAGAGTACAGGAATGGGTAGGACAAGCCATCAAAGAGGGTGCAAAGCTCGTAAGGGGTGGCGTAGCATGTGCAGAAAGCAAGGCACTTTTAGAACCCACGATAGTTAGCCTTGTACCGGAAAATACCAAGCTCTTTTCAGAAGAAGCCTTTGCTCCTGTTGTAGTTGTGAATCCGTATAGGGATATAGAAGAAGCAATAAAAGCGGTAAACAGTTCTGTGTATGGTCTTCAAGTAGGTGTGTTCACCAAAGACATTGATATAGCCTGGGAGTTCATAAAAAAGGTAGAGGCTGGAGGTGTATTGATAAATGAAGGTCCCAATTTTAGGGCTGATCACATGCCTTACGGTGGTGTAAAGCATTCAGGAATAGGGAGAGAAGGTCCAAGATTTGCCATAGAGGATTACACAGAAATAAAGATGGTCGTATGGGATCTTAATCCTTAACAGAAAATTAACCAAGCATTAATAAAACCTTAACATAGCGTTTCTAAAATTTCCCTGAATAATCAAAACGCAAGGAGGTAGTATGATGAGAAAAGGTTTGTTTTTGAGCGCCTTACTGTGCGCATCTGTTATTCCAGCTCAGGCAGCATCCATAAAGCTGGATGAAAACACTTTTTCTACACTTGATTTAACTTTGAGAATCACAGCTCAGAAACTGGGGAAGGCGAGAGGTGATGTCAAAGACTACACAGACTTCTCCATAAGGCGAGCTACCATCAATATGGCTGGGCAAGTAAACAAGTATGTAAAGTTTGAGTTTGAAGGAGATTTTTCTCCAAACACCACAAATAGGGGAGTTCATCAGGCAAATTCTGCAAGCATCAACGATGGAGTGATAACTCTTGACCTTGCGGATGAGTTCAAAGTAAGGGCAGGTAAGTACAGAATACCCTTTGCGAGGGGTAACCTTACCTCTTCCAGAAATTACATCATACCCACGGGCATAAGGTGGGGTGCGGGTGATGGTACAAATGGTTACAAAGCACCAAGTTGGAACCCCTTTGCACCTGCCACGCTTAGCGGAGACAGGGATGCAGGTATAAGCTTCTGGGGTAATATAGCTGACGGTATACTCCAGTATAGGTTAGGCGTATTTGACGGTAAATTTGATCACACGGATCCAAATCTCGGCACTAAGGATAACGTAGCTTATGGTATGAGACTTGAGTTCAATCCGGTTATGCTCGGCTACAAGGCGGACAAGGGTTGGGGTAAGGCAGATAGCTACCTTGGTAAGCAAAACGTTCTTAACATAGGCGTGGCTTATTGGGCTCAAAAGTGGGATGACGGAAAAGGAAGTTCCGGTACAGCTAAGGCATGGACTGCTGATGTTATGTGGGAGCAGAAATTTGGAGATGTTGTACCTAATTTGCAATTAGGATACATAGGTCAAACGAGCTTGCCATCTAATTTGGGTGTAGCTAACAAAAAACCTAAGACTAACGCTTACTACGTGATGGGACAGATACTTTACGACCAGATGATAGGCATAGGAAAACCTGCTCTGGCAGCAAGATATGAATATTCGGAATACAAGGAGTTTAAGGATCTGACCGCAAAAGGTAAGGTAAGCAGAACCTCCGTATTTCTCAATTACTATATCAAGGGTTGGAACGCTCAAATGAGCTTAGGTGTTGATTTTGTGACACCAAACGGTGTATTAAAGAGCTATAACCAAAACAGCGGTAAAAACTTCACAGACTATACCATAGCACTGCAAACTATCTTTTAAAAGGCTCTTTCTCGCGTTCTTACCCTCACACCTTAAGGTGTGAGGCTTTTTCTTTAATGATCTTTAATACCTCTTGGATTACTTGCTCAACACTCATACCGGTGGTATCTATGATGATGGCATCTTCTGCAGGTTTAAAAGGGTATAGAGGTCTTTCCATATCCCTTCTGTCTCGCTCCGCTAAAGCTTCAAGAATCTTTTTGTAGTCTGCATCAACTCCTGAAGACAAAAGCTCAAGGAATCTCCTCCTGGCTCTTTCTTCAAGA
The DNA here is from genome assembly GCA_041287335.1 of Hydrogenobacter sp. NCBI lineage: Bacteria > Pseudomonadati > Aquificota > Aquificia > Aquificales > Aquificaceae > Hydrogenobacter > Hydrogenobacter sp. Next base: position 36,794 of record JBEULM010000029.1, on the reverse strand, counting down.
CTTGCAGTAATAAAGAGTTTCACAGGTGCATTTGGGAAGATATGTGTACCCGTATCTCTACCTTCCGCCACTATCTGCATATCGTCTGAAAGCTCTCTAAAAAACTTTATCATCTTTTCCCTAAACTGTGGCACGCTACCTATAAGAGATGCGTACCTACCTATTTCCTCGCCTTTAAGTTCTGCATCCAGTTTAGTACCTTCATAATAGATCTCCGTTTTAGCTATGTCTAACTTTACTATGGGTGCATTATCAAACAGAGAAAGCACCTCTTTTAAGTTCTTGATGTCCTTTTTCTTCTCTCTTGCGATATAAGCAAAAGCTCTATAGACACTTCCAGTATCCAAGTAAGGTATAGATAAAAGTTTTGATATTGCCTTAGCTACGGTGCTTTTTCCACTTCCAGCAGGTCCATCTATAGCTATCCTCATTAAAAGAAGCTCCTTCCTCCCGAAGATATGCCTTTTAATCTCAATTCAAGATCACCAGGTTTGCTGGCAAATAACAGGGCTGTAGTATAGTCTATGAGACCTCTCCTGTAAAGTTCCTCAAGGTGCTGATCAAAGGTCTGAGTGCCGTAAACGCTTTTCCCCTTTTCAAGGAGCGTAGGTATTTCATCAAATTTTGTAGGATCAAGTATAGCCTCCTTTATCGCTGCTGTGTTTACCAAAACCTCAACCGCAGGCACTACTCCGCTACCGTCCGCTTTTGGAAGGAGCCTTTGAGAAAATATGGCGATAAGCGTTTCTGCAAGCTGTATCCTTATTTGTTCTCTGACTTCAAGGTTGAACATACCTATTAGTCTGTTAATGGATTCTTTGGCATCGAGCGTATGAAGTGTTGAAAAGACTAAGTGACCTGTTTCGGCAGCCTGAAGGCATATCTGAGCTGTTTCACTGTCCCTTATCTCTCCTACCATTATCACATCCGGATCTTCTCTCAGAGATGCTCTCAAACCCCTTGAAAAAGAAGACGTGTCTATACCTACTTCCCTCTGTACTATAAAGGATTTCTCATCTCTGAAGAGATATTCAATGGGATCTTCTATGGTAACTATTACCGCATCCCTGGTTTTGTTTATGATGTTTATAAGGGCTGCGAGGGTTGTGGATTTGCCAGATCCCGTGGGACCGGTTACCAACACGAAGCCTTTGGTGTTTTCCAAAATTACCCTTCGCATAACCTCTGGTAGATTAAGGCTTTCAAAGGGGGGGACATCAAAAGGCACGACTCTGAAAGCCATACCTGTAGTGTTTCTTTGCTTATAGACGTTTACCCTAAAGCGTGCTACACCCGGCAGGGAGTATGATGTATCCGTCTCCCCAAGTTCCTCAAACTCAGCCATCTTTCTCCTGTTTTTTTCCAGTACCTCCCTCACAAAAAGTTCCATCATCTTCTCTTCTATAACGGGAAAGTCAGCAAGCCTCACAAGCCTCTTTTTAGATCTTATAACAGGCTGACTACCCGACTTTATGTGAACATCAGAAGCTCCCGATTCAATAGCCCTTTTAAGTATCAGCTGGAGCAAGTCCTGAAGCCTCCCTTACCTTTAATTCTATCTCCTGAGCTATGCTCGGATTTTCCGCAAGAAACTTCTTAGCCTGATCTTTGCCTTGCCCCAGCTTAGTATCACCGTAGCTGTACCAGGCACCGCTCCTATTTAGTATCTTTAGCTCAGTAGCTATATCTATAAGATCGCAGAGTTTGCATATTCCTTCACCGTATATGACATCAAACTCAGCCTCTTGAAAAGGTGGAGCTAATTTGTTTTTTACCACTCTTACCTTTACCCTGCTACCTACCCTATCGTTACTGTCCTTTATTTCCCCTATCTTTCTTACGTCAAGTCTCATATCGGCGAAGAATTTAAGCGCCCTTCCTCCCGGTGTAGTTTCTGGATTTCCAAACATAACACCTATCTTTTCCCTGAGCTGGTTTATAAATATGATAGCTGTATTTGCTTTGTGTGCCATACCTTTTAGTTTTCTGAGAGCTTGAGACATAAGTCTTGCTTGTTTTCCCACATGTGCCTCTCCCATTTCACCTTCCAGCTCATCCTTTGGAACGAGTGCGGCGACTGAGTCAATTACGACTACATCTACTGCGTTGCTTGCCACGAGACTTTCAACTATCTCAAGGGCTTGCTCGCCGTAATCGGGTTGTGATATGTAAAGGCTTTCCGTGTTTACCCCTATCTTTTCCGCATATTTGGGATCAAGGGCATGCTCAGCATCTATGAATACCGCTATACCCCCCATCTTCTGAGCTGACGCGATCACATGAAGAGCCAGCGTAGTTTTACCGGAAGATTCAGGTCCGAATATCTCCACTATCCTACCTCTTGGTATGCCTCCTATCCCCGTTGCTATATCAAGGGATAGTGAACCTGTAGGTATGACATCCACTTTGACTCTTTCGGCATTTTTAAGGGGCATTATGGAACCTTTCCCGAACCTTCTCTCTATTCCGAGAAGTACGTTCTCAAGGGCTTTTCTCTTTTCAACGACTTCTTTTTCTTCTATCATAAACTTACACCTCCACGACTCTGGGCACTACAAAAAATCCCCTTTCTCCCTGTGGTGCGTTACTTGTAGCCTCTTCCTGACTTAAGCATTCACTCGGTATGTCTTCCCTCAAAGGTGTGCAGATATGATAAGCGATAGGTTCTACACCTTCCGTATTCACCTCTTTTAGCTGTTCCACAAAGGCAAGTATGTCAAGAAATTGCCTGCTGAGAATCTCCTTCTCATGCTCTTTGAGTTCTATCCTCGCAAGATAAGCGGTCTTTTCTACCGTTTTAATGTCCACCATACGAATAATATAATTTATTTTATCACCTTTTTCCAGAGTGATTCAGAAGAGATTTAAGAACTAAAAACATTATAGCCATACTTATACCCATATCGGCAAGATTAAAGGCTGGCCACGAGAACTTACCGTAAGAGATGTATATAAAATCCCTCACGTATCCGAGAAAGAACCTGTCGTATAAGTTTCCTATAGCTCCCCCACCTATCATACCCATAAGAAAAGCATTCTTTGCGTCATTATGTCTGATTGTATAAAGGAGTGTGAGCGAAAGAGCGACAATCGGTGTAAGAAGTATGAGAGGCAGTCTTATTATATCGGGCGCATCGGAAAGGAAGCCAAAGGCTACACCCTTGTTATAGACTAAAACCAGGTGCATAAAAGGAAGAAGGCTCACCTCTCTACTACTGAGATATTTTTCCGCAAGACTCTTTGTTATGAGATCACCTGTCAATAAAAAGCCAAAGGTTATAAGGTATGTGATAACGCTCTTTCTAAGGAGTTTTTCCATAAGTCCTCCAGATCTTCCACTCTTTCCTCAAGGATAAGTTCGTCATAGAGTTCTATTCTAAGCTTCTTATCTTCAGTGATTCTTCCTAAAAGCATCCAATCTAAACCTTCCTCCTCTGTAATATCTTTAAAAGCTTCTACGTTATCCCTTTTTACACTCACTACCACACGTGTGGGATTTTCGGAAAACAGAAAGAAATCAAGCCTTTCATCCGTATATAGGTTCAGACCAACTCCAAAGGAAGTTCCAAAAACGCACTCAAGCAAGCACACTATAAGTCCTCCCGTTGATACATCGTGGGCTGAAAGTATAAGATCATCGTCTATAAGTCTGAGAAGGAGTTTGTGAAGGGCTTTTTCTTTCTCAAGATTAACCACTGGCACATCTCCGACGACTTTACCGTGTATCTCTCTCAAAAACTCACTTCCGTCAAGCCTTGAACTTCTTTTTAGATCCCCTATGAGAAATATGAAATCTCCTTCTTCCTTAAACTTGTGATCCATGAATTTTCTATTTTCTACGATTCCTACCCCTACTACTATCGGCGTGGGATATATGTTCCTGAAGTTTTTTCCTTCAACAGTTTCGTTATACAAGGATACGTTACCACTCACTATAGGAACACCCAAATATTCACAGGCTTCAGCTATACCTTTTATGGCTTCTTGGAGCTGCCACATAACTTCTGGTCTTTCAGGATTTCCAAAGTTGAGACAGTCTGAGATACCAACAGGTTTTGCTCCAACACACGCTAAGTTTCTGCACACTTCGGCTATAACAAACTTTCCACCTTCATAGGGATTGAGATAAACCATCCTTGAATTCCCTTCCATGTTTATTGCCAAAAGCTTTTCGCTCTTGAGTTTTGGACGATATGGCCACTTGATGCGTAAAATACTGGCATCACCTCCGGGCTTCAAAACTGTGTTAGTTCCTACCTGATAGTCATACTGGGTATACACCCACTCTTTGGAACAAATATTTAACGAAGTAAGCAATTTGCGAAGGGCTTTTCTTACATCTACTTTTGGAAGAAGATCCTGATTAAAATGCCTTACTTCCTTTATATAGGAGGGTTCTCTGATCTCTCTTACGTAAATGGGTGCTTCTTCAACAATAAGACTAACAGGAAGCTCAACTACTTTTTGCCCGTGAAAGTACGCTATCAACATACTACTGTCCGTGAGCTTTCCTACATGCGCGTACTCAAGGTGGTGTTTCTTGATTATCTCTTCTATTTCCTTCAACTTTTCCTCATCCACTATCAGAAGCATCCTTTCCTGACTTTCCGAAAGGAGTATCTCGTAAGGATTCATACCTTCTTCCCTGAGCGTCACTCTCTCAAGATACAACTCAGCACCCATACGTGACTTACTTGCTACCTCGGATACAGCACCTGCAAGACCTGCAGCCCCAAGATCCTGAATACCCACAACGAGATCCCTTTCAATTATCTCCATAAGAGCCTCTATGAGTTTTTTACCAAAGTACGGATCGCCTACCTGCACGTGAGATCTTTTGGACTCCACAGCATCCGAAAACTCACCAGATGCCATTACTGCACCGTGTATACCATCTCTTCCCGTTGAAGAACCGACAAGTGTAAGTACCTGTCCAACCTTCTTAGCCCTTGAGCTATACATCCTTCCAGCGGGTAAAATACCCAAGCAAAAAGCGTTGACAAGTGGATTTGTAGCGTAACATTCTTCAAAGAAAGTTTCACCACAAACAGTCGGTACACCTATGGAGTTTCCGTAGTGACTTATACCCTTTACCACGCCTTTGAGTACGTACAAAGTTTTGCGGTCTTTAATAGGTCCGAACCTCAGAGAGTCACCCAAGGCTATAGGTCTTGCACCCATGGAAAGCACATCCCTTATTATGCCTCCCACACCCGTTGCAGATCCGTTAAAAGGCTCTATGTAAGAGGGGTGGTTGTGACTTTCTACTTTGAAGGCTATCCACACATCATCATCTACCTTCACAACTCCTGCGTTTTCACCAGGTCCCACAATGACAGCATCCGACTTGGTAGGGAACATTCTCAGGAGCCTCTTTGATGATTTGTAAGAGCAGTGTTCGGACCACATAGCTCCGAGAATACCAAGCTCTACTTCGTTTGGCTCTCTTCCAAGCTTTTCAAGTATGCGCTCGTACTCCTCTTTGGTAAGTCCATGAAGTTTGTAAGCTTCAACCATTAGAGAAGGATTTTATCATAACTCCCAGTTCTTTTTCAGTTCCTCCAAAGCTCCAAAGTTTGTCATATCTAACTGTAATGGGGTTATGGAAACGTACCCGTGATAAACAGCCCAGTAATCTGTGCCTTCCTCGAGCCTCCATCCAAATTCTTCGGCGGTGATCCAGTAGATAGGCTTTCCATGAGGATCGGAAAGCTTCAAAACCTTCTCTTTATAACTTCTCTTTCCTTGCTTTGTAATGAGAAAACCCTTTACATCTTCCTTTCTCAGATTGGGGATATTCACGTTTAGATAAGTGTCTTCGGGCATTCCCTTTTCTAAAACTCTAAGAACAATCTCCTTTGCCGATTTGGCTATCTCCGCAAAATCCACATCATCCCTACCGAAAACTGAAAAAGCCAGAGAAGGTATACCTAAAATCCTACCTTCCATAGCTCCAGATACAGTTCCGGAATAAGTGATATCCTCTCCCAGATTGGGTCCTTCGTTTATACCTGAGCAGATGAGATCGGGTTTTTTACCGTCCAGTATGAGATAATAACCAAGATGTACGCAGTCTGCAGGCGTTCCTCCTACAACTGTCCAGAAATCCTCATCCACCCTCCTAATTCTCAAAGGTGAGTTGAAAGTGAGAGAGTGACCTACACCGCTCAGGTTTCTATCCGGAGCTACGCAAATCACCTTACCTAAGCTTTTTAAGGCTTCCCTGAGAGCTTTTATCCCTTCAGAAAAGTAACCATCATCATTGGTGATCAAAAAAGTAAACATCTTTCTATATTTTAAAGTATGGCTGAAAATTGTCCCATCTGTGGTGGCACAGGATTTGTGGATAAGGGTCGCACAGTTGAGATATGCTCCTGCAAATTTAAATCTAAAGACATAGCGAAGTATCTGAACATCCCTCCAAGGTTTGTAAATGCTGACTTTGAAAATTACGTTCCAGTGTCAAGCTCTCAAGTACAGGCTCTGAAAGTTTGCATCTCTTTTGCTCACAGCTTTGATCCTTCCGAAGGTAAGGGACTGACACTTTTAGGTCCTCCACATATGGGAAAGACGCATCTGGCTGTTTCAGTTTTAAAAAGCATTTACACCAACAAGAGCGTGAGAGGTATCTTTTTTGACACAAAAGATATGTTTTTCAAACTCAAGAGTGTGATGGAAGATAGTGAAAGATACACAAAGCTCATGCACGTATTACTCCGTAGTCCTCTTTTGGTACTTGATGATCTTGGAAGCGAGCGCCTCTCGGACTGGCAAAGAGAGATAATTACTCACATAATCTCATACAGATACAACCACATGAAAAGCACTATAATAACTACCAACTATGCTCTACGAAAGGTAAATGAAAAAGAGGTAGCTAAAACCATAGAAGATCGCCTTTCTGAAGCTGTAGTATCTAAAATACATCAAATGAACACCATCTTGTATCTCATACCATGACAAAAAGCATATTGCATAAGATGGAGCGAGGCATAAAGTAAAAAGCATCAACCTAAGGAGGTGAAAGCCATGTGTTGCTATACGAAAGAAGAGCTTGAAAGAATGAAAGCCCTCATAGAGGAAAAGAAGAAGGCAAAGGAAGCCCTCAAGGACATTAAACCCTCAGATTTTGAAGCAAAGGAAAGAAGGAAGGAAGAAGTAGTCAGCGTAAAGGATTGATTAACTTCTCTTAAGTGCTTGTCAGCGGTGTGATCCGGGTTTAATATTTTAGTTATGTTGGATTATATAAAAGAAACGGATAAACTGCAAAGTATCTTTCTTGAAGTGCTTGAAGATACATCCAAAAAAGAACTTCTTTTATATCTTCTGTGCTACGTGCAACTCGTTAGAAAGGAGGGAAAGGTCACCGTAGATCTTGATCAGTTTTTAAGGTGTGCGAGTAAAAACTTTATAAATACGAGAAATTCTTGGAAAGATGTGCTTGTGGAAATGAACTTGTTCACCATCAATGACTTGTACGGCAATACCTACACAGGCAAGGATATATACAGAATTGATGAAAGGGATGTTAACTTCATAAGGATAGATCAGAAATACTGTAGAGATATAAATTTGCTCGGTTCTAAGATTGCAAAGTATTGGGGTATTATAAACAGAGTTTCTCATTACGGACGCAGTGTAACAGCTTACGATGCAGTTTGTACATCAGCCCTTATGTTCAACGAAGGACTCTACGATGAGCTTGAAAACTACTGTGAGTTTCAAAAAGAGAGATTCAAAAAGGAGGCAGTTTTTTTTGAAGCGCTTATATCCTTAGCATCCGCCTTTAAACTCTATTCGCGTCAAAACAACAGGAATATAGTACCTTATGTAAGAGATTGTCTAAACAGGATCATAAATCTGGGTGATGTTTACTACAATATAAACCTCGGTAAGCTAAAGGGTGATCTCTCAAAAGTTCTAAAAAAACTTCAGAAAGGGAAAGCTGTAGAGAGCGTAAAAATAGAATTTATAAACAGGGGGGACAGAGAAGAATCAGTCTGGAGGAAGCTCATAAAGAGTATAAAAGGTATCTTCAAGAGGATCAAAGGAGGTAAGAGATGGACTTTAACGAACTCAGGAACAGTCTGCTACTATTCCATAGAGGCTTACTTGAGAAGGCAGAGAAACTTCCCGAGGGAAGATTAAAAGAAGCTTACGTGCGTGCTGCCAAACACCTCAAAGATGTCACTGTAGCACTTTACAACTTTGATCTCACTATGAAGGAAATAAAGGAGATTGAACGGGAAAGGGAAGAAAGTCATTGATGTTTAAGGATTTTTCCGATCCTATATACGGTTTTGTGAGGGTGGAGGATCACGAACTTAAACTGATAGATTCCGTACCTTTCCAAAGGCTCAGGTACGTAAGACAGTTAGGGGTAGCTTATTTGGTGTTTCCTTCTGCTCAGCACACACGTTTTGAACACTCTTTAGGCGTTATGGAGCTATCCACACGCATATACAACAGCTTAGGTTTAAAAGATAGGAGACTTTTACAGATAGTTAGGCTCGCAGGACTTTTACACGATATAGGACATCCTCCCTTTTCTCACACCACTGAGGTTCTTCTTGGTAGTAAAGGACATGAAGATGTAGGTTATAGGGTAGTAACTCAGGGTCAAATTATGGATACACTTAGAAAGGAAGGATTTTCGTGGGATGAAATAGAACTGATAGCAAGATTGGCTTTCAAGAGGTGTAAAGACAGCTCCGAAACACTCCTATCCAACATAATAACTGGTGAGTTCGGATCAGACAGGATGGATTATCTGAGAAGGGATGCATACTTTTGTGGAACATCATACGGATTTTTTGATTACGAAAGGCTTTTAAATCATATTGAGCTGGTGGAAGGTAAAAAAACAGTAAACATGAGCGCCATAAGAGCCTTAGAGAGCTTTATTCTTGGGCGATACTTTATGTATGTCCAGGTGTATTTTCACAAAGTGGTGAGAATTCTTAATATACATCTAATTGAGATGATAGAGAATTTTTTTGGAAAAGAGTACTTTCTGAATACGGACTTACTTATGACTTTAACGGATGGGGATATACTTTCAGTGGCGCTCAAGCATCCGGAAGACTTGCATGTGAGGAGGCTCATAGGCAGGGAGCATTTCAGGGAAGTTTTTCACACCCAATCAAAAAAAGAGTTTGAAGAAGTCAAAGAGGAGTTAGTTTCCATATACGAACCTGAACTCATGAGATTTGATTATGTAAGCAAAAAAGTGCTGGATGAGGATATTCCTATTTCGGAAAATGGTAAAACTTTTTCGCTAAAAGAATTATCAGGAATACTTTCTAACCTGAGGGACATAGAAATATACCGCATTTATGCAGAAAAAAGTATGATAGATGAACTCAAAAGCTTTCTTGCAAAGAGGGGATATTATGGTAAGCGTTAGATCCGTAAGCCTGTTTCTCGTGCATCTTTGTGCCTTAGTGGGAGCTTTCTCCTTATACAATGTAGCCGAAGGGATCTTTTATCTTACCTTTCTCTTTGTTTATGCTGTTGGAATATATGCGGATGTAAAAGGAGTGTATCCTATAAGGAGAACTATTTTGAACATCTTTGCTGTCATTTTCTCCCTTTACTTTCTGTCTTTTATCAGTCTGGAGGATCTGCTAAGACCCTTTGCCAACGCGGTACTTCTCCTACTTGCTATAAAAAGCCTTGAAGAAAAAAAGCCCAGAGATATGTATCAAATACTTCTTTTAAGCCTTTTTGCGGTATCGGTTTCAACCGTTTATAACCTGAGTGTGAGTTTTGCACTTTTGCTTTTACTTGAAATATGTTTGGGTGTTTCTTCTTTGGTTTTCATAAATCTACAAAAGAGCGTAGGTGAAAAGGTAGTGAGCGAAAAGGTTATAAAATATTACGCATTGATATCCGTAGCTTTTTTCTCAGCGGTGAGCCTACTTACCGTACCCTTTTTCGTTCTTCTACCCAGGACCCAAACGCCACTCTTTGATCTTTTTGGAAGGGCAAGCTCCGGATTAAAGACAGGCATAGCAGACAGCGTAAGCCTTGGTAAGGTAGGACAGATACAACAGGATAACAGCGTAGTTTTCAGGGTTTACGGTCTTCCCAAAGGGCTTAAAAATATGTACTGGAGAGTTTCCGTATTTGACACTTACGTAGGAAACGAATGGATAAGTACGAAAAAAGAACAGATACCCATGCCCACTCTGAAAGGCAAGCTTACCTCTTATACGGTTATGCTTGAACCTACCTTTGAAAAATACCTTCCCGCTCTTGATTATCCTGTCGCTTTAAAAAATGTAGAGGGTACGGTAGGAAATGTATACATGTCCTCGGGTGGCGTTTTTATGTCTTTAAAGGAGATCACAAGACCCATAAGATACACGGCTATTTCTACAGACATACCTCCTTACCAGGAGGATGTTCACGGCTATATGGAAGTACCTAAAAATGTTTCTAAAAGCATAGTGGAGCTTGCTCGCGAACTTTCAAAGGGAGCAAAGGATCAGGAAGATATGATAAAAAACGTTGAGAAGTTCTTCTCAAAAGGATTTAAGTATTCCCTGACGCTTGACAGGTACGAAGGCGATCCTCTGGATTATTTTCTCTTCGTCTCCAAAAGAGGGAACTGCGAATACTATGCGAGTGCCACAGCCATATTACTCAGGCTTATGGGTATACCAGCAAGAGTAGTTGGAGGTTTCAGAGGAGAAGTATGGAACGATTATGGCGGATATTATGTAGTAACCAACTCTATGGCTCATGTGTGGGTTGAAGCATACATAAAGGGTCGTTGGGTGAGGATAGACACCACTCCCCCCTACACATCACCGGGCGTAAAGAATATATCAAGCTTATCCTTGATCACGGATGCACTGATAAGCTTCTGGTACTCAAATGTCGTCGGTTTTTCTTCACAGAAGCAGTTTTCACTCTTTAAGAAGCTACATAAGGACATAAAACTGGGTCTTAAACCTGCAAATCTGAAAGGTTTTTTCTTGGAAGCTTTTAAGCTTGCTTTCCTTTTTGTGATTCTTTACGCTACTTTTAAGCTGTATATATACAGCAGAAAAACGCCAGAGAATCTATACAGAAAACTTTTGAACGTTTTGAAGGTAAAAGACAAAACCCTTCCTGGGGAACTTCTTAGGGATCTAAAAGGTTCGGATATATACCCCTATGTGGAATACATTGTGACCCTATACCACAGACACAGATTCTCACCTTATAAGGTGTACCGTGATGAGATACTTCATGGGTATGAAGCTCTTGACAGTATAAAAAAGATGCTCAACAAAGGAAAGCATATCAGTACAGTCCATCACTCCTGATTTTTATCAATGTATGTACGTTACCTCTGGGATTAAAGTCACCCACTACCTCAAGGAATCTAGGTTTTAAAGTTTCGTAAAGAGTTGCGTATATTTCGTTAGTAGCCTGTTCGTGGGAAATGTAGCGGTTTCTGAACTTGTTGAGCCACAACTTGAGGGACCTTAGCTCCACTATATACCTATCTGGAATATAACGTATTCTTATGGTAGCATAATCAGGATAGCCAGAACGCGGACACAAGCAAGAAAATTCGGGAAAAGTTATCTCTATCACGTAGTCTCTTTCCGGGGATGGATTTTCCCAGGCTTCCAACTGTGCGGATTCTATTGCAAGCTCACCGTACTTTTTTTCCATAATTATATTAAGATATAACCTTCATCTGGAGTGGTGTATAATTTTATAAAGGCATGGAAATCACGACAGTTCCCATAGAAGAAGAGGTAAAGCAGTCCTACATAGATTACGCTATGTCCGTAATAGTGGGGCGTGCTATACCTGACGCACGCGATGGTCTAAAGCCAGTGCAGAGAAGAATACTCTACGCTATGTACCAAATGGGTCTTATGCCAGATAAACCCTTTGTCAAAAGTGCGAGGATCGTTGGCACGGTACTTGGATACTATCACCCTCACGGTGATCAGGCAGTTTACGATGCTTTGGTCAGAATGGCTCAAGACTTTAATATGAGGTATCCTTTGATCACCGGACAGGGCAACTTCGGTTCCGTAGACGGTGATCCTCCTGCTGCTATGAGGTACTCTGAAGCCAAGCTTTCCAAGGTTGCAGTCAAAATCCTTGAGGATATAGAAGATGGTACTGTAGATTTTGCCCCAAATTTTGACGGTTCAACTATAGAACCTTCCGTTCTTCCATCAAAGTTTCCCAACATGCTTTGCAACGGTAGTACGGGTATAGCTGTAGGGTTGGCGACATCCATCCCACCGCATAATCTCAAAGAGGTGTGTCTTGCGCTCATAGAACTGGCAAAGAATCCAGACATATCAACTCAGGAGATAATGAAATACATAAAGGGTCCCGACTTCCCTACGGGGGGAATAGTGGAAAATTACGCTGAAATTATTGATTACTATCACGTAGGAAGAGGGTATGTGAGAGTCAGGGCAAAGGCTCACGTAGAAAAATTGCAGGGAGGAAGGGAACAGATAGTTATAACCGAGATACCCTATCAGGTAAATAAGGCGGAACTCATAAAGAGGATAGCTGAACTTGCGAGGGAGGGCAAAATCAGAGAAATATCGGATATAAGAGACGAATCGGATAAAGAAGGTATAAGGATAGTGGTAGAATTAAAAAGGGAAGCGAATGGTCAAAAAGTCTTGGAAAAGCTATACAGACACACGGCGCTAAGGAAAAACTTCCCTCTGAATTTTGTAGTACTTATAGATAACGAACCTAAACAGGTAGGCATAAAGGGTATTTTACAAGAGTTTTTAAAGCACAGACTTGAAGTGATCTTAAGAAGGGCAAAGCATCATCTCAAAAAGGCTGAAGATAGGCTTCATATAGTTCAGGGCTTGATAATGGCTCTAAGGCATTTGGACGGTGTCATACGAGATATAAGAAATTCCAAAGATATCGCAGAAGCCAGAGAAAAGCTCATAAAAAACTACCTTTTGAGTGAAAAACAAGCCAACGCTGTACTTGATATGAGGCTTCAGAGACTCACTTCTTTGGAAAGATCAAGGCTTGAGCAAGAGGAAAGGGAACTTATCCAAAATATAGAGTACTATAAAAAACTTATAAGTAGTGAGGAAGAGAGGATAAAGGTATTTGTGCAGGAAATGGAGCAATTGGCTAAAGAATTCCCTTCACCTAGAAAGAGCTTCGTTTTGGGTTTTGAAGGGAAAGAGGAAGTAGGACAGCTCACCATAGTTATATACTCTAACGGGAAGATTACACCCCTTGAACAAATACAAGAGGAGGAAGAGCAGATAGTTAACATATTAGATGTTCCCTTTGATGAAGGGCTATTTATGGTTTCTAATAGGGGGCGGGTTTACTGGATAGCTGGTTCTCAGGCTTTGCAGGGAAGCAAGGTATCTTTCAAAGAAAGGGACGAAAGCATTGTTGGTGCCTTTGTGAGATCTCAGGCTAGTGACCGTATAGTGTTGATCACAAAAGCGGGATACGTAAAGAAGATACCTATAGTGGATTTTGAGTATAAGTCTCAAGGCATGTCCATAATAAAGTTTTCTGAAGAGACGGATCAGGTGGTAAGAGTTCTACAATCACCGGAAGAAGGTGACATAATACTCTTTACGAGAAAGGGTAAGATCCTAAGATTTCCCATAAGGGAAATACCTCCAGCTACTGTAGGATCAAAGGGTGTAATAGGTATAAAGCTTGAAGGGGATGACACGCTCAAAGGTGCGAGAGCTTTAACAGATTGCCCTTACCTTATTTTGATCACAGAAAGAGGAAGCATAAAAAAGATCAGCTCAAAGGACATACCTGTGAAAGGGAGAGGGTCAAAAGGTATAGGCGTTATGAGTTACACCAAAAGCCACCTTGCAGACATAGTACCGATAAAAGATGTCGTGGAAATTATGATAGCAACGGAGAAAGGGAGAGTTTTCTATGACAAGCTTGAAGAAGGTGAAGTACTTCTTAAAGAGAGCCAAAGGTGGGATATAGGTGACGACCTCATAACCAAAGTGGTAATAAAAAAGGCACATTAAGGAAAACAACCAAAACTTTCCACCAATCTTTCAAAAAGTAAAGCAGAACACCTCCAGTAATATTCAAAAATATAGCCATTTCCACAGATATAGAGGTGTTTAATGTGAAACTTATGTGTGATATTATACTTACCAAGTTTAAAATAATCTTACCAAACAGCTCAAGTGGAAAGGTAGGTAGACTGAAAAAAGTAAAAAGTTCCAATATCCCATAAGCAGTAAAAGGTATAAATATCATACTTACAAGCGGTGTAAACACAATACCCAAAGGCGTAATGTAAGAAAAAGTTGCCACTATGTTTGAAGTGCTAAGCGTTGCAAAAAGCGAACCCCAAAAGGACATAAATATGTAATAGTGCTGTCTGGAAGGGAAAAAATTTTTTATACCATCTACATTAACATTAGCGAGGATGAGATAAAGTGTGGCGGTAAAAGAAAGCCAAAAGGAATATGAACTCAAGTATTCGGGAAATATCAAAAGTATAATGGAACCGGAAAGGAAAAGTAGGCTGAGGTAATCAGGTCTTCTGTATATAAGCAGTATCAAGAAGGCAGAAAATATCATTATGTAGGCTCTCAATACCGGCGGATCTAAAGGCACAATAAAGAAAGAGTAAAAACTTATGCCAATAAGCGAGAGAATAAACCCGTACCTGCCCGGCAGTAAAAACCTCAAGATAAGAGCAACAAGTGACAGGTGGAAACCCGACACCACCAAAATGTGCAACAGACCAGTTTGCCAGAAAGCAGTCTGGTACTCAAAAGGTAAAACTTCTTGAGACTCGCCAAAGAGGTAAGAAAAAACGAGAGCTTTAATTTCTTGATCTTGTATTCTCTCGTCAACTCTGCGCATGAACAGTTCTCTGATACTTTCCCGTGTAAAAACGAGTTTTCCTATGTGTGTGTAGCTTGCGTTGATAAACACCTTTCCATAAGCAAGTCTAACCCTTCCTAAGACCTCAAAAGTTTTTGAAGGTAGATCCTCAGCACCAAAAAGCGTAAGATATCCCGTCTTATCGTAAATCTCAGGAAGGTCCCCACCTATTATCTTTACCTTGACTTTTAACCTGTTTGCTTCCACATTTGGTAAACCTTCCACCAAAACCAAAACCTTAGCCTTACCAAAATCCTCCTGCAGGTATTCCTTATCCCTTTCAACCCTAAAAAAGCTAATGATCAGAACCACCAGAAATAGAACCAAATGTTTAAGATGCCTTCCCTCCATCTGCAATAAAAGTATAAAGCCATATGCGGGTTTAACTACATGCTACTATCTTCTTCTTCAAATGAAATTAATTTCCAAGAATCACCTTATGTATGGTTGAATGTGGGATTATAAAGTTTAAAGCTTTGATACACAAGCATTTAAACCGTGTGCCATCAAGTCATAAGGTCATCAACGCATTAAAGCATCTTGACATCAAAATGTTCTCTGTTATAATCAAATCATGAGAAGAGGGAAAAAACCCGCATACAAGAG
Organism: Hydrogenobacter sp.; assembly: GCA_041287335.1. Classification (NCBI taxonomy): domain Bacteria; kingdom Pseudomonadati; phylum Aquificota; class Aquificia; order Aquificales; family Aquificaceae; genus Hydrogenobacter; species Hydrogenobacter sp. Next base: position 21,299 of record JBEULM010000029.1, on the reverse strand, counting down.
GACTACTGTTAAGCTACCGTACGATCTATGGGAAGAACTACGAATAGAGAGTGTTAAGAAAAACATCTCTCTTGGCGATTTGATAACCCAAAAGCTAAAGGAATGGAAAGTTCTTAAAGAGAAAACGGCAGTATATCCCCTTGACAAGTCTGGACTTCCGGATTACACATCATAACCTTATTCAGTTGCCCTAAAAAAATCAAGGAACTTTAAGACTCCTCTTACTATCTTAGGCTATTTATTTTTTTATATATCATATAATAAGCTGTGGTTTTGTATGAATTTTTATTACAAAAAGGGCTTGAGAGAAGAAGGGTTCAGGAAAGGTTTTTTGAAATAGTTTTTTCAGCAATAGAGGAGGGGGGTATTAAGATAGTTCAGGCACCTACCGGTACAGGAAAAACTTATGGGTATTTGATACCGCTTATAGAAAAAGGACAGAAAGCTATAATCTCTACAGGTACTAAGCTTTTACAGGAACAGCTCAGAAGAGATATAGAAGTCCTTAGGAGTTACGTTCATTATATAACTGGGCGTGATGTGAGTTATCTGATAATAAAGGGAATGTCCAATTACCTGTGTTTGGACAGATACTATACTGAAAGGGTGGAAATTCCCCAAATTGAGGAGGCGATAAATTCAGGATGGGATGGAGATTTTGAATTTGTGAATCTTAATGCAGAACTAAAAGAGAAGCTTTGTATTGATGGGGATTATTGCACTTCGCACTATAGAAACCTTTGTAGGTACAAGCGCGATTGCTACTACTGGGGAAGGCTAAAGAGACTTGAAAAATCTGCGGATATTCTCGTTATAAACCACGCCCTTTTGAGTCTTAAGGAGTTTGAAAATACACAAGAGAGAGTCCTCGTAATTGATGAGGCTCATGAGCTTGATAGATACGCAACAAGTAGCCTAACAGTCGGGATATCTCTCTACACGCTAAGGGTAGATATTCTCGGAAAGATAAGGGAGTTTTTACCGTCTGCGGATGTTGATCTGGAAAGTTTTTTTATACATAACTTTGAAACCCTTTTCAAACAAGATAAAGATCAAGTACCTCTTGAAAGCCCGCTCCCTTATGCGCAAGAGTTTGAAAAACGTATAATCATGCCTATCTTATCACTTTACTCCCGCATAAAAGAAGAGGTAACTCACAGCATTTTGAGTTTTTTGAAAGATAGGCTTTTCGTGAGCTTAAATCTCAAAGATTACCTTCTGAAAAGCGGTATGATCGCATGGGAAGACTATATAGAGCTAAAGTCCAACTATGATGAAATGAGTCAGGAGGAAGAAAATTTTTTGAAGAAGCTAAAAAGTTACGAACTACTTAGCAGAAGGATTTTGAAGTTGAAAGAATTTTTCAAGCTCATGAAGGAAGAAAATCCTCAAATTGGCTTTATGGTAAGCAGAAATTGGAGTAAAAAGCTCGGCACTTACAACTACAGGATAGAATGTTTTCCAGTATTTCCAGTAAACTTTACGGATTTTAATAGCTATAAGGCTGTTATTATCACATCGGCTACAGCTCATCCCGTAGATTTAGAAAAAACTCTTGGTATAAAAGGGGAGTATTACGAACTTGAACACACGCTACCGTACCATAAGGTCAATTTTTTAGTGTATAAGGTTGATCCAAGAGAAGAAAATTGGAAGAACTGTCTTGTAAGGGCTTATAAATACCTTAGAACACTTTATGATAAGCTTCTAATTCTACTAACTAACAAAGAACACAGAAAGCTCTTTGAAAATGAAGATGGATTGGTTTTTCAGGGAGAAGATAATCTTTCTAAGATCTTAGAGGATCTCAGAGAGGGCAGAATAAAAGCTCTTGCTGGATTTGACAGCTTGTGGTTTGGTGTTGATGTGAAAGGTAAGAAAGGACTTTTGATGGCAAAGCTTCCTTTTGAGAGTCCGGAAGATCCTGTAACCTTCCACAGGCTGAGATTCCTCAAATCTGTAGGAGAAGATCCCTTTGAGTATCAAAAACGGAAGGCTCTTATAAAGTTCAAGCAAGGTATAGGCAGGCTTATCAGAAGCAAAGATGACAGTGGAACCATAGTATTGTGCGACAGAAGGATATTCAAATTTAAAGAATTTCACAGAGCGGTAGAGGAGCTGGGCATAAAGATAAAGACTCTGAATTGTGTATAGAGTGAACTACTCCACCTTATAGAAGGTGTAGCTTCCTGCTTCAACGGAGCTTTTAGCTCCTCCACAGGCTTGAGTTCGGACAGTTCCTGCCCTACTGCTCGTAAGGTGAGCAAGCCCATCTTTTCATAGCGATAATAATTTACACCGAAACTTATTGTTCGTCAAGAGAAAAATAGGCAATTCATCCCCCACTTACAAAGTAGAAGTGGGGGACTTCTTGCTGAGTTGGGTTAAAATAAGCATTTATAGCATGCATATAATAGAACTAAAGGGTGTATCAAAAGTTTATAAGGTGTACAGAAAGCCTGCGGACAGGCTTTTTGAAATACTCCTTAGGAAGAACCTCAGCTATGAAAAAGTGGCTCTAAAGGATATAAATCTTAAAGTGAGAAAAGGAGAAGCGCTCGGTATTGTTGGAGAAAACGGTGCTGGAAAAAGTACCCTACTTTCTATCATATCGGGCATACAGCAACCTACCTTAGGAGAGGTAAAAGTATTTGGAAGAGTTTGTGCTATACTGGAACTTGGTGCAGGTTTTCATCCCGAGTTTACCGGTGTAGAAAATGCATACATGTACGCATCCTTGAATGGACTTTCCAAAAGCGAGATAGACAGGAGGCTTGACTTTATAAGGGAATTTTCCGAACTGGGTGACTTTTTGTATCAACCTATAAAAACTTACTCAACGGGAATGGTAGTCAGGCTTGCTTTTTCCGTGATGATAGCTTTAAATCCCGAAGTTTTTGTAATAGATGAGGCTCTTTCTGTGGGTGACATACATTTCCAAAAAAAATCCTTTGATAAGATCAGGGAATTTAAAGAGAGGGGCGGAACACTTATATTCACAACACATTCCACCTATCAGATAACCAATGTATGTGACAGGGCTGTGTGGCTAAAAGACGGTAAGATACAGATGGAGGGTGATCCCTTTTCCGTAGTCAAAGAGTACGAGGACTACATGAGAGAAAAGGACAAAATGGACCAAGAACAAATGGAGATACACAGAGCTAACCTGACCCACGCGTATATAGAGGATTTTAAGATCTCTCATCAAGAGATAAAACCGGGAGAAACGTTCAGGGCTTGGTTAAGAGTCAGATCAAACAAAAAAGAGAAGGTTGTACTTGCCTTGCTCTTTAGGAGAAATGACAATATACTACTCAGCGTATATTCTACCAAACACGAAAGTATTGATGTGATCGTAGAAGATAGCACTGATGTAGTGTTTTCCTTTGAAGATTTTCCTCTTCTGCACGGTAGGTACTTTGCTGATGCCTATCTGCTTGATGAGACCGCTACAGTAATTTACGATGTAAAAAGCCTGCCCTTTGATGTACCCAAAGAGTCCGTCACAGATCTCGGTATATTCAAAATAAAAGGGAGTATAGAGCTAAATCCTTTCAGCTATAGCTTTAGCAAACTCTGAAGTGGATAGCTCTTTTGCTTGTATTCCCTGTTTTCTAAATCCGTTCGCTATATCGGGAGTTCCAAGTCTGTCATTTATCGCAGTTCTCACAGCTCTGTATATAAATTCAGAGGCTTTTCTCCAACCTAAGTATTCAAGCATCATCGCACCTGAAAGTGTCAAAGATAGGGGGTTTGCTATACCTTTACCAGCTATATCGTAGGCTGTTCCGTGTGTACTTTCAAAAAGGGCATATCCATCACCTATGTTTCCACTTGGGACAAATCCGGGACCTCCAACGAGGGCTGATGCGAGATCCGATATGTAATCCCCGTTCAAGTTTTGGGTTACTATCACATCGTAAGCCTCAGGCTTGAGTACAAGTTGCATAAGCATCTGATCGGTGATCACCTTCACCATAAGTACCTGCCCTTCTTTAAGTTCACCTTCCGTTATGACCTTGCCTTTAAATTCAGGCTCTTTGGCTACTTCAAAAGCCCAGTTCATAAAAGCACCTTCAGTAGCTTTCATTATGTTCCCCTTCCCTACAACCGCTACTACCTTTTTGTTGTTTTCCAACGCCCACTTTAGGGCTTTTCTTACGTGCCTTTTTGTTTTATACTCGCTCATAGGTTTTACTGTTATACCACAATCTTCAGGAAGGGCGTACTCGGATATCCCCATTTCTTCAATCAGGAACTTCCTGATCTTTTGCGTGTTTTCCGCTTTTGGCATATACTCTATACCCATATAAACATCATCTGAATTTTCCCTAAAGATAGCAACATTAACCCTTTCGGGATCAGGTATAGGTGCGGGTTGTCCGAGCCAGTAAACTGGTCTTATCGCAGAATAAAAGTCCATAGACTGACGCAAAATGGCATTCAGAGATTTGCCTCCCTTTCCTACAGGTGTACCAAGTGGTCCTTTTATACCTACTATAGCTTGCTTTAAAAAATCTAAAGTTTCTTCGGGCATCCTTTTGCCTGTCTTTTCCTCAGCTTTATCCCCGGCTAAAAGTTCCACCCAATATATACCCTTTGATCCACCGTAAGCTTTTTCTACCGCCACATTAACGATGTGTATCATAGCAGGCATGATCTCAGCCCCTATACCGTCACCCTCAATGAAGGGTATTATAGGAAAGTCTGGCACTTCTATACTCTTGTCTTGCTTCAATTTTATAAATTTGCCTTCCTGAGGCAGTTTCACGCTTCCTTCCCATCTGTAAAGGTTGTCCATTTTTACCATCGCATTCACCTCTCCTTATTTAGTATTTTAGCACTCGGGTTTTGCCATTGCCAAACTGTAATGCTCACATATCTTTATTAAATAAGTGAGGTGTGAAAGATGTTTGAGAAATTTACTGAAAAGGCGAGACAGGTAATTTTACAAGCGAGAGAGGAAGCTCTTGAGCTTGGACATACATATCTCGGGAGTGAACACATTTTGCTTGCCCTCATAAAGGATGAGGATCTTCCTACCATTATACTGTCCAAGTTCGGACTCACATCAGATAAGGTCAGAAAAGCCATTATAGGGCAGATCACCAGAGGAAGCCACTCCGGTGAGATACTCTTTGCTCCAGACGCAAAAAGGGTGCTTGAGTTTGCGGTTGAGGAAGCCCGCATATTGCACCACCAATTTGTAGGACCCGAACACCTCCTCATAGGTGTAGTTAGAGAAAAGACAGGTCTGGGTGGAAGGATCCTAAGAGGTTTCGGGCTTGACGAATATTCGGTCAGAAGGGAGGTTCTTCAAATACTCGGGGAATTGCCACCTCAAGAAAGTGTTAAATACGCACCTACCCCCAATCTGGACAGATTTTCAAGGGATCTTACCCAGATGGCAAGGGAAGGGAAACTTGATCCTGTAGTGGGCAGGGAGAGAGAGATAGAAAGAGTCATACAGATACTCGTAAGGAGGAGGAAGAACAATCCTGTGCTTTTGGGAGATCCTGGCGTTGGCAAAACAGCCATAGTAGAAGGGCTGGCTCAAAGGATAGCAAATAGGGAAGTGCCTGAACCTCTTCAAAACAAGAGGGTTGTAGCGCTTGATCTTGCTGCTCTCGTCGCGGGAACAAAGTACAGAGGACAGTTTGAGGAAAGGCTCAAAAACATTCTGAAAGAGCTTGAAAAGGCACCCAACGTTATACTCTTTATAGATGAAATTCACACTCTGGTAGGTGCAGGTTCAGCTGAAGGATCCATTGATGCATCCAACATGTTAAAGCCTGCTCTGGCAAGAGGTGAGATACAAGTCATAGGAGCAACTACCCTTGACGAGTACAGAAAGTATATAGAAAAGGATGGAGCTTTAGAAAGGAGATTTCAACCGGTTTTGGTGGATCAACCCAGTGAAGAGGACGCAATACGCATACTTTACGGGCTAAAGCAGAAGTTTGAAGAGTTCCATAACGTAGAGTACACCACTTCAGCAATAGAAAAGGCTGTACAGCTCTCTGTGAGGTATATAACTGAGAGAAACCTTCCTGATAAAGCTATTGATGTTATAGATGAAGCCGGTTCTCTTGTAAAGCTTAGGGCTATGAACCTGCCACCTGACCTCAAGGCTCTTGAGGAGAAAATAAAGGAGATTGAGGTAGAAAAAGAAAACGCTGCCAATGAGCAAGATTATGAAAAAGCTGCAAGATTAAGGGATGAAGAGTTAAGACTCAGAGCCAAACTTGAGAACCTCAAGACCAAGTGGAGACAAGAAATGGCAAAGAATAGACCCCAGGTAACTGAGGAAGATGTTGCCGAGGTTGTCTCAAGATGGACTGGCATACCCGTAAAGCGCGTTCACGAAAGTGACATGGAGAAACTCCTTCACATAGAAGAGGAACTCAAAAAGAGGGTTGTAGGTCAGGATGAGGCTATAAAGGCTGTAGCGAGAGCTATAAGGAGGTCAAGGGTAGGGTTAAAAGGTAGACATAGACCCATAGGCGTTTTTCTCTTTTTAGGACCAACTGGAGTAGGAAAGACAGAAACAGCCAAAGCCTTAGCAGAGTATCTCTTCGGTACGGAAGAAGCTCTGGTAAGATTTGATATGTCAGAATACATGGAAAAGCACACGGTTTCAAGGCTAATAGGTGCGCCTCCGGGTTACGTAGGTTACGAAGAGGGTGGACAGCTCACCGAGAGGGTAAGAAGAAGACCTTATTCCGTTTTACTTTTTGACGAGATAGAGAAGGCTCACCACGACGTGTTTAACATCTTTCTCCAGATCTTCGATGATGGACGACTGACAGATGCCATGGGTAGGACTGTTGACTTTTCCAACACCATAATCATAATGACATCCAACTTGGGCGCAAGGCTCATAGCTCATGGTGGCAAGATGGGGTTTGAGCAGAAGTTTGGCGTTATAGACTTTGAGCAGATGAAGAAGAACGTTATGGAACAAGTAAAGAAAACGTTTAATCCCGAATTTCTCAACAGACTTGACGAGATAATAGTTTACAGATCTCTGGAAAAAGAGGATGTTGCCAAAATACTGGAGCTTCAGCTCAAGGAGGTAAACAAAAACTTGCAAGATTGGGGTATAAGCGTGAAAATTCACAGGAGCTTTGTGGATTGGCTCATAGATAAAGAATACAAACCTGAATATGGAGCAAGAAGTTTAAAACGTGCATTACAGCATCATGTTGAGGATTTGCTTGCGGAGGAACTTCTGAGAGGTAGTTTAAAAGACGTAGATACGGTAGAGATAAGGATAAAAGATGACAAACCGTATCTTAAACCCTTGAAAAAGAAAGAGAAGCTGGAAGCCATTTTTAGTGAAAGAGCGGAGTAAAAGCTCCGCTCACTTTCGTTTTATAATTTTCCTAATGAAAATCCTTTTAACTGGTGGTGCAGGTTATATTGGCTCTCACGTGGTAAAACTTTTGGGTGAAGCGGGGTATGAACTGCTCATCTACGATAATCTCTCATCGGGAAGCGAAGATGCGGTACTTTACGGTGAACTTGTAGTTGCTGACCTTTTAGACTATAGAAAGTTAGAGAGTGTTATGTTTGACTTTAAACCTGATGTAGTTATGCACTTCGCAGCTAAGATATCTGTCCCTGAAAGCGTTAAAGACCCTGTTGCTTATTACAGGAATAACTTCTGCGCAACACTAAACCTTTTGTCAAGCATGATACATGCTAAGGTAAAGTATCTCATCTTTTCCTCCACTGCCGCAGTTTACGGAATACCCGTTCACATACCCATAAAAGAGGAAGATCCTACGCTTCCTATAAATCCTTACGGTTGGAGCAAACTCATGTCAGAGATAGCCATAAAAGATGTGGCATCTTCCGGTTATCCCTTGCGCTTTGTAATATTGAGATACTTTAATGTAGCAGGTGCAGATCCAGAAGGAAAGCTTGGTGAGAGAGGACAAAATGCACTACATCTTATACACAGAGCTTTAAAGGTAGCTAAGGGGGAAATCCCCTATTTGGAAGTTTACGGCACCGATTATTCTACACCGGATGGGACTTGTATAAGGGACTATATTCACGTAACGGATCTCGCAAGGGCGCACCTTGACGCCATGTACTACATCCTCGAAGGTGGCGCAAGCAACATTTTTAACGTAGGATATGGACATGGCTATTCTGTGCTTGATGTCGTAAATAAGGTGAAAAAGGTGACCGGCGTAGATTTTTCCGTAAAATATGCACCCAGAAGAGAGGGAGATCCACCTGAGTTGGTAGCGGACAGCACTAAGATAAAGAAAGAGGTAGGCTGGCAACCAATTTACGATGATCTGGACTTTATCATAAATACAGCATGGAAGTGGGAAATGAGCTATATTTAAATAAGCTATGGAGCTGGAAATTTACGAGAGATTAAAAGAGGTGAGAGATCCGGAAATACCTCTGGATATAATTAATCTTGGATTGGTTTACGGGATAGTTGTGAAGGATAACATCGCATACATAGACATGACACTTACAGTCCAGGGTTGTCCAGCAAAGTCTTACTTTGCACAGTACATAAGGGAATATATACTCAAAAGTTTTCCAGAGCTTAAGGACGTTGTCGTAAACTTTGTCTTTGAACCTGCATGGAATAAAGATAAAATATCTGAGGAAGGGAAAGAACGGCTCAGGAGTATGGGATGGAATATTTGAGGGATAAGTTTCGCGCCTTGGCTGAAGCTATCGAGAGAGAGTCTGTACTTATACACCGTGCAGCTCTTATAGACGGTTATAGGGATCTTCACAAGCTTTCCAAGTTAGGCATTGAGAAGGTAATAAAGAGAGCTGCAAGTTATGGAGGCAAAAAGGGAGCTAAAATACTTAAAGAGAGGTATGGTGTTTATACTGACAGGCTTGATGAAGCTCTTGAGATACTCACCGTTATAGCTGAGTCTTCAAGGCTTTTAGATATCTTTGAGTACGACATAGATACCATGGAGATAAAAGTTGAAGGTTCCATACTTGTAGAGGCTATAGGAAAGAGCAAAAATCCTGTGTGCGAGCCTATGGCTGGCTTCTTTGAAGGGTTTCTGAGCGCACTTCTTGATAAAAGGTTTGAAGTTAAAGAGATAAAGTGCAAAGCGCAAGGTAATGATAAGTGTGTATTTAAGATAACGCAGAAGTGATGGGAGTCTTTAGCATAAGAACAACCAAAAGGACAAGTATCGTGAATATTACCGCAAATGTAAAAGAGGAAGTCAAAAGGTCAGGTGTAAGGTCGGGTATTTGTATAGTATACGTTCCGCATACAACAGCGGCAGTATTCATAAACGAGGGTGCAGATCCAGATGTAGTCAGAGACATAACCTACACGATGGAAAAGCTCATCCCTTGGGAGGACCGCTCTTACGCTCACTCGGAAGGTAACTCCGCAGCGCATATTAGAAGTGCTATAATAGGGAACTCAAGGGTGATACCTGTTGAGAATGGTGAGCTTATGCTTGGCAGATGGGAATCCGTATTTTTAGCTGAGTTTGACGGACCACGTGAAAGAAAGGTGATAGTAAAAGTAATAGGAGAGAGATAAATGGAAACGCTTTTAGCTTTTCTCGTTCTTATAGGTGTGCTTGTATGGTTTCACGAATTTGGACACTTTTTGTTTGCTAAGATCTTCGGCGTAAGGGTGGAGGTCTTTTCTATAGGCTTTGGTCCAGTATTGGTGAGAAAAAGGTGGGGAGAAACAGAGTACAGGTTGTCCGCGGTGCCTTTAGGGGGATTTGTAAAGCTTTACGGTGAAGAAGAAAAAGTGGAAGATCCGAGAGCTTTCTCCTCAAAGAAAAACTGGCAGAAGATCCTCATAGCTTTCGCAGGTCCACTCTTCAACTTCCTTTTGGCGATCTTGGTCTTTTCCTTCATATATGCAGTAGGAAGACCTACACCATCTTACGTACTTGAGAAACCTGTTGTGGGACAGATAGCAGAAAAAAGCCCAGCTCAGAAATTAGGACTGCAGGCAGGCGATATCATTGTAGAAATAAATGGAAATAAGGTTAGCACTTGGAAGGATGTAGAAAATGCGGTACTTAACAGCATACTGAAAAAGGACTGGAATGTGGTAGTTCTTAGGGGAGATCAAAAGCTATTACTTTCTGGAAAGGTTGAGCTTTCTAAAGCGGGTTCCTTTGGCGCTGAACCATACATAAAACCGGTAATAGGTAACGTCCTTCCTAAAAGTCCTGCAGATCAGGTAGGTATAAAAGAAGGTGATGAAATTCTGGAGGTAAATGGAAAGAGTATCAGCAGTTGGTATGACGCTGTAAAAAACATAAGAGATACAAAAGGTGATGTTGTAAAGTTGAAGCTCAGAAGGGGAACGCAAGTTTTAGAAAAAGTAGTTGTCCCTATAAAAGACAAAAAGACGGGCATCCCTATACTGGGTATATCACCTCGTATACAGATCGTGAGCGTAAAAGAGCCTGTAGACAAAGCCTTTTTAGAAGGTTTTGAAAAGACAAAGAACCTTACTTTGCTTTCTTTAAAAGCCATATGGGGACTTGCGACTGGGGGAATATCCGTAAAAACGCTTGGAGGTCCGATAGCTATAGCCCAGCTTGCTGGTGAATCGGCTCAGCAGGGTATCATAGCCTTTTTGGGTATGATGGCTTTTATATCCGTCCAACTTGCAGTTTTTAACCTCATACCCTTACCTGTACTCGACGGAGGTCTCATCTTGCTGTTTTTAATTGAGTCCTTGAGAGGGAAACCTCTATCTCAAAAGTTCAAGGAAAACTGGCAAAGGGTGGGCTTTGCTATCATTATAGCTCTTTCTGCTCTCGTTATACTCAACGACATAGTAAGACTCATAACGGGGAATGGAATTTAGAATGGTCTACCTGGCACCTTCTCCCAGTCTTTGAGAAATAGATCTATTCCCTTATCCGTCAAAGGATGGTTAAAGAGTTTTTTCATGACATCAAAAGGCATAGTGCATATATCAGCACCTATGAGGGCAGCCTCTACCACATGCATGGGATGGCGTACACTTGCTACTATTATTTCCGTATCTATATCGTAATTATCAAAGATGGTCCTAACTTCCCTTATAAGCTTCATTCCTTCACCAGACACATCATCTATCCTTCCTATAAAGGGTGATACGAAAGTAGCTCCTGCTTTTGCAGCTATTAGGGCTTGTGCAGGTGAAAAGACGAGTGTTACATTTACCGGTATGCCTTCTGACTCAAGCACCTGAATAGCCTTAACACCTTCAGGTGTCATAGGTATCTTTACAACTACATTATCTCCCAATTCTGAAAGCATCCTTCCTTCTCTTACCATGCCTTCAGCATCAAGAGAAACAGTCTCCAGACTAACAGGTCCGTCAACGAGTTTGACGATTTCTTTAGCTACTTCCATAAAGGGTCTACCTGTCTTGGATATAAGGCTGGGATTTGTAGTTACACCGTCAAGAATCCCCCAGTCCAAGGCTTGCTTTATCTCATCTACATTTCCCGTATCTAAGAAAAACTGCATCTTCAGACCTCCTTATTTTTTTAAATTATACAACAACGCTCCCTTTCACTCTAAGAAAATTCATAATCTTTTCAGCGACCACGTAAGAGGCTCTTATACAATCAGCAACGGAAACCCCATAAAGGTAATTACCGCTGAGGAAAAGCCCCGGCTGTTCCTTTTCCATAGAGCTTGCAAGCTGAAGATATTTGCCGTATCCCAGCGTATACTGAGGTATACCCTTCTTCCAGCGCATAATTTTGACGATCTCAATATTTTGTATGCCTAAGATTTCTCCAAGCTCCCTTTCTAATACGCTCGCAATGGCTTCATCTTCATACTGGATTATCTCAGGATCAGTTGCACCGCCAAGATAAACTGTCATCAAATCCTTACCTACAGGGCTTCTCCCCTCAAAGAGCTGTGAGGAAAAGATCACCCCCAGTATCCTTTTGCCTTCCTTTCTTGGTACTAAAAAACCGAAGCCTTCTGGCAAACTGCCACTATCTACAGCTACATGCACTACAACAACAGGCGCATAATAAATTTTGTCAAACTCCTCGGATATACTCCAAGAGAGTTCCCTAAGCAGATAACTTGCTGAGGTTGCCGGAGTACAAACCGCAACTGCCTTAGCCCCAAATTTACCCTCTTTAGTGTCAAGGATAAAAGCGTCATCCTTTCTTCTTATTCTCAAAACCACATTCTCTTTAAAAATATCCAGACCTTCAGATAGCTTCTTTATAAGTTCTGCATTTCCTTCACGAAAAGAGACAAGCCTTCCGGATGGACCTAAAGCTTTTAGCTTAATACCTCCCTTTATGACACTGCCATACTTTTCTTCCAGCTCGTAAACCTTTCTGACCGCATACTTTATGGATAGCTCTTCTGGATTACCAGCGTAAACTCCCGATATAAAGGGAGCCACAATGTATTCTAAAAACTCACTTCCGAATCTTCTCTTTACGAACTGAGCTATACTTTCCTCTTTTTTTGGTGATCTGGGGATGAAAGGTTCTTTTAAAAGCCTCAACTTTCCACTGATGGAGATAAGGGGTGATACTAAAAACTCAAAGGGAGACATGGGAAGAGGTATTAACTTACCATTTTTGTATATGTATCTCTTTTTGGAAGATGGGTTAGCATAAAGGACTTCTATACCTACATCTTTTAAAAATTTCTCTACCATATTATCGGCAAGTATGGTCTGGGGTCCAAGCTCACACAGATAGCCGTTTACATACTCGCTCTGTATGTTTCCTCCTAAGGAATCTTCCTTTTCAAATACCTTTATGTCAAGTCCAGCTTTTTTGAGATGGTGAGCCAACGAAAGCCCAGATATTCCACCGCCTATAACTGCAACATCAATCATGATTTGTAAGGAATTCCCCTTAAGGGAGAGGAAGGAACAGCGTAAGTTCTCTTTGGCATTCTTCCGGCAAGATAAGAGAGTCTTCCCGCTATAACAGCGTATCTCATCGCAACAGCCATCTTTATGGGATCTTTTGCCTCAGCTAAGGCTGTGTTGGTGAGTACAGCATCCGCACCGAGTTCCATAACGGGAGGAATGTCCGCAGCGCTTCCTATTCCCGCATCAACTATAACAGGGACAGAAACAGCTTCCTTTATAAACATGATGTTGTAAGGATTCTGAAGACCAAGCCCTGAGCCTATAGGTGCGGCAAGTGGCATAACCGCAGCACAACCTACATCCTCAAACTTTCTGGCGTAAACAGGATCGTCAAATATATAAGGAAGAACTATAAATCCCTCTTTTACGAGAAACTCTGCAGCTTTTAACGTCTGCTCCATATCAGGAAGTAATGTTTTTTGATCTCCTATCACTTCGAGCTTTATCCAGTTTATACCTGTAGCTTCTCTTGCAAGCATAGCCGTCTTTATAGCTTCCTCTGCGGTGTAACATCCTGCGGTATTTGGGAGTATCAGATACTTTTGAGGATCTATATAATCCAAGAGATTTTCCTTTGTTGGATCGGTGATATTCACTCTCCTGACTGCGACGGTTATTATTTCCGCACCGCTCGCCTCAAGCACTTCTTTATTTTGCTGAAAACTCTTAAACTTTCCAGATCCTATTATGAGCCTTGACTTGAAAGTTCTGCCTGCGATTTCAAATGGATCTTCTTCCAAAAACTTTTCAAGATCAACCATACTATACCTCCATTACTAAATTTTATCTCAACCACCACCTACTATGTGTATGATCTCCACGCTGTCACCTTCCATAATCCTTCTGTTCTTGTATTCACCTTTCGCAATTACTTCACCATTTACCGAAACAGCAAGCCCTATTTCCCTGTAAGCCACACCCAAATACTCTAAAAGTTCATAAATGTTCATGCTCCTTTCTATTTCTCTCTTTTCACCGTTTACGTAAACGATCATGTGTAAAAAGATATTACTCAAAGCCTTTTAATCAAGAGGGCTGTGGTTATGATCCATGTTTTTGTTTCTTTGATATTCAAAAATCTATGATATTTATCAGCTATTTTTGTGTATAATAAGAAAGATTATTGATTGAAAAAGTGGGAAATTTGCCTTATTTATATGCAAAAAATCTTATATTCTTGACAAAATTCAAAAGGTTTATAAAATAAATCATACAATTTAAGGAGGAGGTTTATCATGAAAGAAGTACTGGAATCAAAGGAGTTCAAAGAGCTTGCATCAAGAAGAAACACGGTCGCTACACTTTTGACTGTACTTCAGCTTCTTATGTATTTTGGCTTTATATTTGTTTTAGCCTTCAAAAAGGACATTCTTAGCCAGAAAGTGAGCGAAGGTCTAACCGTCGGTATACCTGTCGGTATCGCCATAATCGTTATATCTTGGCTTCTTACAGGTATTTATGTTTATTGGGCAAATACCTATTACGATCGCGCAGTTGAAGAGATTAAAAATAAGTTCAGGAGGTAAGCTATGCCACAGACAAGTCTTGGACAACCAAATCTGGTAGCTATAGCTTTCTTTTTCCTCTTTGTTGCCATAACACTTGGGATAACCTACTGGGCAGCAAAGAGAACCAGAACAACAACTGAGTTTTACGCTGCAGGAAGAAGCATATCAGGTCTTCAGAATGGACTTGCAATAGCGGGAGACTACATGAGCGCTGCATCCTTCTTAGGTATAGCTGGACTTGTAGCACTGAAAGGCTATGACGGACTCATTTACTCCATAGGTTTTTTGGTGGGATGGCCCATAGTTATGTTCTTGATAGCTGAACAGCTAAGAAACTTGGGTAAGTACACTTTTGCTGATGTGGTTGCCTACAGATTATCTCAGAAACCTATAAGGATTTCCGCATCTTTGGGTGCTTTATCCACAGTTATACTCTATCTTATAGCTCAGATGGTGGGTTCTGGTAGTCTTATAAAGCTCATGTTCGGACTACCTTACGAAATCGCTGTAGTCATAGTGGGAACTATTATGATAGCTTACGTGCTTTTTGGTGGCATGCTTGCTACCACATGGGTTCAAATTATAAAGGCTGTACTGCTTTTGGGTGGTGCTACTCTGCTTGCCATTCTGGCTCTTTCCCATTTTGGTTTTAATCCCATGTCGCTATTTTCAAGTGTTGCACAAAAGTATGGAGATAAGATGCTTGTGCCTGGCGGTCTTGTAGCAAATCCATGGGATGCTGTATCCTTGGGTCTTGCTTTAATGTTTGGAACCGCTGGACTGCCTCACATACTTATGAGATTCTATACAGTTCCAGACGCAAAGGAGGCAAGAAAGTCCGTATTTTACGCAACGGGCTTTATAGGATATTTCTACATACTGACCTTTATAATAGGTTTTGGAGCTGCTGCCTTAGCCGGACAAGAGGTCATATCCAAGATAGATAAAGGTGGAAACATGGCAGCTCCTCTGCTCGCAGAAGCTGTCGGGGGAACCGTATTTTTAGGTTTTATCGCTGCGGTTGCCTTTGCTACCATACTTGCGGTCGTTGCAGGTCTTACCTTAGCAGGTGCTTCTACCTTATCTCATGACCTTTATGTAAATGTGGTGAGAGGTGGGCATTCTTCAGAAGAGGAAGAGGTGAAGGTTGCTAAAGTAGCTACCTTAATACTTGGAGTGCTCGCCATCATCCTCGGTATAGTCTTTAAAGGGCAGAATGTGGCTTTTATGGTTGGTCTTGCCTTTGCCATAGCCGCAAGTGCCAACTTTCCTCCTTTGGTGATGTCCATCTTTTGGAAGAAGTTCACTACAGCCGGTGCGGTTGCAAGCATATTAACTGGTACGTTCTTGGCTGTAGTTCTCATAATTCTCAGTCCTACCGTGTGGGTAGATGTACTTAAAAATCAAGCTCCCATATTTCCATGGAAGAATCCAGCCCTAATATCTATGACCGCCTCTTTCTTGATGGGTATATTGGTTTCACTGCTTACAAAAGAGGAAAGCGCCGAGAAAAAGTACGAAGAAGAAAAGATAAGAACTTACTTAGGCATAGGTGCCGAATGAAGGAAAAAGGCTCGCCTTGTGGCGAGCCATCTTTTAAAAGATGTTAGATCCGGAGCGCTTCTTTAAAGAGATTTATCCTTTTGACCAGCTTCCAGATGAGGAAATACTTCGTCTTAGCTCTAACCTTCTCGTGAGATACTATTCCAAAGGTGAAGTGATTTTCAAAGAAGGTGAATCTCCGCTTGAGTTTTTATACGTTATAAGGAAAGGTGCTGTAGTTTTAAAGAAAGATGGTATCGTTATTGATTACCTTCACGAAGGGGACAGCTTCGGTTATGTGTCCCTTTTGGGAAACATACCATCATCTTCAAGCGCCACGGCGGTAGAAGATACTATACTTTTTATGATCCCAAAGGGTGTCTTTGAAAGGTTGACTAAGAATTACGAAGATTTTAGAAATTTTTATACCAATAAACTCATAAACAGGTTACGCAAGGAAAAGAACGCTATAAATGTAGGTTTTGAAAAGCTGACTAACTTACCTATAAGAAAGATAAAACTTTCATCACCCCTGTTAGTTGATGGTGAGGAAAAACTTTCAGAAGTGATTCTGAAGATGATAGGTGCGGATCTGACCTTTGCCCTTGTGCGTGATGGTAACGCCACAGGCATAATAACTGAGAGAGACATAATAAGGAAGGTGGTAGCCTCCGGACATGATCTCAAAAAGGTGAAAGCAAAGGAAGTTGCTTCCTTTCCAGTTATAGAGATAGATGTTGACGCTTTCCTTTTTGATGCCCTTTTATTGATGGCAAAGCATAATATAAGGAGGCTTGTGGTAAAAGATAAAGGGAAAATAGTAGGTGTACTTGAGGATAAAGATATGATAGCTTACGAGAGCAAAAATCTCCTTTTTCTCGTGAAGGATATAGGTAAGGCAAAGGGTGTGGAGGATCTCACTTATGTTTACTCTCTCGTATCTCAGGTAGCTGTTGAATACATTTCACAGGGTGCGGATCCTGAACTGGTGGGAAGGTACATATCAGAGATAAACGATAAGATCATGCAAAAGACGGTACTTCTCACCATAAAAGACATGGGCATAGAACCTCCTACAGCTTTTAACATACTTGTGTTGGGAAGCGAGGGAAGGAAAGAGCAGAGCCTTAAAACGGACCAGGATAACGCCATTATATACGAAGATAAACCCATGCTTGATATTAAAGTCAGTGAGTATTTTGAAGATTTCTCGGAAAAGTATGTGAGGAATCTTCTCAATATAGGCTTCCCTCCATGCCCTGGTAATGTTATGCTGTCAAATCCTCTATGGAGAAAAAGCGTTGAAGGGTGGATGAAACAGATAGATACTTGGATAGAGAATCCTAAAGGCGAGCATACATTAAACGTGTCCATATTTTTTGATTTCAGAGGTGTTTTCGGATCTCACTCACTTGTGGAGAGACTTTGGGAACATGTATTCAAAAAGGTGAGCGAAAATATGGTTTTCCTATCCTTTTTGGCAGGTCAAGCTGTGAGATTTAAGGTGCCCTTGGGCTTTTTTAGAGGTTTTGTTGTGGAGAGATCTGGGCTTCACAAAGGGGAATTTGACATAAAAGCGGGTGGAATACTTCCCATAGTGCAGGGTGTGAGAGTGTTAGCTCTTGAACATAGGATAAGATCTACCAACACCTTTGACAGGATAAGGGAGCTTTCTTCTGCAGGCGTATTTTCGGAAAGGTTTGCCAAAGATCTTGAAGATGCTTACAGGTTTCTTATGGGGCTTCGTTTAAAGTTTCAAGCTGAGGATCTGCATAGGTCTAAAGAGCCTACCAACTACATAAACCCCCAAGCTCTTTCAAGAGCAGAAAGGTCAGTACTTAAAGATGTTTTTGGTATAGTGGAAGAGTTTCAAGACATTCTGCGTCACAGGTATCAATTGAGGTACTTTATGTGATGTTTTACTATCCCAATCTCTTAAACAGGTGCACAAGATACACCTACAAAAGGATCTATAAGGATAGATTTTATATGTGTAACTGGGATATTGATCTGAACACAAAGGTTGAGGATGCCACCTTTGTAATTTTTGATACAGAAACAACGGGTCTTGACATGAAAAGGGATGAGCCTATCGCTATAGGCGCTTTGAAGGTTGATAGATTGTATCTTGACCTTTCCCAAAGCTTTTACAGGCTTATAAAACCCGAAAAACCACCTAAAAGATCCTCCGTTGAGGTACACGGTATAACTCCTTCCGATCTTAGCTTTGCAGGAGAGCGATCCGAAGTGGGCAGGGAGTTTTTAATGTTTGCAAAAGGTAGCTTGCTAACAGGTTACTTCCTTTATATAGATCTTGTAATGATCAAAAAGCTCGTAAAGAATTTTTGCAGTATCCCTTTTATACCGTACTCTCTTGATGTACTTGATCTTTACAAAGGTGAAAAGCCTATTCCTATGGAGAAGATGCTTTCCGATCTTGAACTTCCCTACAGCTCTTACCACTCAGCCTTAGAAGATGCTTATATGACCTCTCTTATATTCCTGAAGCTTATAAAACCTTACGGGAGAAAGAAATTGAAGGATCTGCCCTTGAGAGTATGGTGATAAGCTTTAAGGATTTACGACCTACAACCAGAAGGCTCTCCTTTTTAAAGGAGAGATGAAAGCAGACAAAAAGGACTTGACATTGTTCTTGAATGTGCTATAAAGGTATGTGAGGCTGACGAAACCAAGTCAGCCAGCAATGTTTTATATATGGGATCGCTCACCTTACGAGCGGTAGGGTTGGACCGACCCAAGCTTATGCCTGTGGAGAGGCGAAAGCCTCTGTGAAGCAGGAAGCCCCTCAATTAATGAGGGGAGGAGGTCACACTGGCTGAAGTAAGCAAAACTTTTATGTCACTCACAGTTGGTATAGGTTTGCCTATGTGTTTTATTATGCCATCTATCATTAGCACAGGAAGAGCATTAAAGTTTATTATCTCCTCTATATCCGTTATCTTTTGAATGTCCGCCTTAAGCCCCAGATCTTCGGCAACTACTCTTATACGTTCAAAAAGTTCCTGACAACTTCTACAATCAGGTCCTCCATAGATTTTTATCTCCATACAAAAACCTCCTATGCAAAATTAACAAGCTCTTTCCGTCCATTGTTGTCATCAACCTGTTTCTGATATATAAGTCCATCCTCACCATCTCATGTTTCTTAATTTATTTTCTTCAGCAGTAGGATGTCCGTAGATTTTTTTGAAGCTCACTTCCTCAAACTTTTGAATTTTTCGATGTGAGGTGAGAGTATTTTATAAATTGCGGAATTGAAAAATACGGCTGGAATTTTAAAGCATTCTCCACTTGACTTGACATACAAAAGCTTACACCTTAGAATTTTAAAAATTGAGGAGGAAAAATGAAACACCTTTTTAAGACTGATCCGGAAATTTACGAAGCTATAGTGAAGGAATACGAGAGGCAGTTTTACCATCTTGAGCTTATAGCTTCCGAGAACTTTACATCCCTTGCAGTTATGGAAGCTCAGGGTTCCGTAATGACCAACAAATATGCAGAAGGGCTTCCTCACAAGAGGTATTACGGTGGATGCGAGTTTGTGGATATTGCGGAGGATCTGGCTATAGAGAGAGCAAAACTCCTATTTGGTGCTGAACATGCAAATGTACAGCCTCATTCGGGTACACAGGCAAATATGGCGGTATATATGGCTGTGTTAAAACCCGGAGATACGCTAATGGGTATGGATTTAGCTCACGGTGGACATCTCACCCACGGGGCGAAAGTTAATTTCTCAGGAAAGATATATAACGCGGTTTATTATGGAGTGCATCCGGAAAAGGAAACTATAGATTACGATGGCATGTATAGGCTCGCAAAGGAATATAAGCCGAAACTGATAGTGGGTGGTGCTTCCGCATATCCCAGGATTATAGACTGGGCTAAGATGAGAGAGATAGCTGACAGTGTAGGCGCTTACCTTATGGTAGATATGGCACACTACGCAGGTTTAATAGCGGGAGGTGTTTATCCTAATCCAGTACCGCATGCACATTTTGTTACCTCAACCACACACAAAACGTTGCGTGGACCCAGAAGCGGTTTTATCTTATGCAAAAGCGAGTTCGCTAAGGATATAGACAAGTCAGTATTTCCGGGAGTGCAGGGGGGACCGCTCATGCACGTCATAGCTGCGAAGGCTGTAGCTTTCAAAGAGGCTATGACAGAAGAGTTTAAGGAGTATGCCAGACAAGTCGTAGCCAATGCCAGAGTCCTCGCTGAGGAGTTTATGAGAGAAGGTTTCAAAGTGGTTTCTGGAGGAACGGACAGCCACATAGTACTTTTGGACCTAAGAGATACAGGACTGACGGGTAAAGAGGTAGAAGAGGCACTTGGAAAAGCAAACATAACGGTGAACAAAAACGCTGTACCCTTTGATCCTTTACCGCCCGTCAAAACAAGCGGTATCAGGATAGGCACACCTGCAATGACCACCAGAGGCATGAAAGAGTATGAAATGAGGAAGATAGCAAAACTTATATCTAAGGTGATAAAAAACATAGGAGACGAGAAGATTCTGCAGGAAGTAAGACAGGAGGTTATAGACCTCTGTGAGCAATTTCCCCTTTATCCAGAACTTAGGGAGGAGATATCAGCCTTATCCAAATGAAGTGAACTACTCCCACTTCTATAAGGTGGAGCTTCCTGCTTCATTGAGGCTCTCGCCTCTTCACAGGCTTTAGCTCGGGCCGTTCCGACCCTACCGCTCGTAAGGTGAGCGAACCCATAAAGCAATAAGTTTTTGCCTGCGTTTATATCCCTGTCATGTCTTGTGCCACATACAGGACAGACCCACTCTCTATCGCTCAGTTTGAGCTCTTGATTTTTGTATCCACACACATGACAGGTCTTGGAAGATGGATAAAACCTGTCCGCAAAAATCAGCTCTCTTTCATACCACAAAGCTTTGTAGGATAGATACTCAAAAAACTTCCTCCATGAGCTGTCCTGTATGTATTTGGAAAGATTGCCAGAGAGAAGACCTTTCACATTTAAGTCCTCAAGGACAATGGCCTGGTTTTCGCTCACTATCCTTCTGGACAGCTTGTGCAAAAAGTCCTCTCTCTGGTTTTTGACTTTCTCATGAAGTTTTGCCACCTTCAGCCTTTGTTTTTCATAGTTTTTTGAACCCTTTTGCTTTCTTGAGAGTTTCCTCTGCTCTCTTGCCACCCTCTTTTCTGTTTTGACAAGATACTTCGGGTTTTCCACCTTTTCTGAGTAGCCATCCGAATAGCAAATGGTGGCAAAATGCTTAAGCCCTACGTCTATGGCACATATTCTATCCACTGGCTTTAACTTTTGAATTTCCTTATAAACCCTCACAGTCAGAT
>JBEULM010000028.1 GCA_041287335.1 Hydrogenobacter sp. | reverse complement strand
AGGGGATAATGTGGAGCTTGAGGTAGAACTCATACAGCCTGTAGCGATGGAGGAAGGTCTCAGGTTTGCTATAAGGGAAGGAGGAAGGACTGTGGGAGCTGGAGTTGTTACTCAGATTCTTGATTGAGAGGTGAAAAATGGAGGAGTTGATACGGATAAAGCTAAGGTCCTATGATCACAGACTTCTTGATCAGTCTGTCAAACAGATCATAGACACAGTAAAGAGAACTGGTGGTATAGCAAAAGGTCCCATTCCACTTCCCACACTAAAAAAGCGATGGATAGTGCTTCGCTCCCCCCACAAGTTTGATCAATCAAGAGAACATTTTGAGATAAGGGAACACAGAAGGATTATTGACATAACGAGGATCACGCCTCAGACGGTAGAATCTCTTATGAGTATTAACTTACCCGCAGGTGTGGATGTTGAATTAAAAATGAGGAGCTGATCATGGCTGTAGGGTTGATAGGTAAAAAGGTCGGCATGACGAGAGTATTTTTAAGGGATGGTACGGCAATTCCTGTAACTGTGATTGAATTACAACCTAATGTAGTAGTTGCCATAAGAAACAAAGAGAAAGATGGTTACACAGCCATTCAACTCGGTGCCTTTTCCGCAAAAGAAAAACACCTTACAAAAGCTCAGATAGGTCACTTACAAAAAGCGGGTGTTAAACTCGTGAGGATCCTTAGAGAGTTCAAAGTAGACAGTGTGGAAGGTTACCAAGTAGGACAAGAGCTTAGTGTTGGCGATGTCTTTTCACCCGGTGATTTGGTAGACGTCGTGGGTATCAGCAAGGGTAGAGGATTTACGGGTACTATGAAAAGGTGGGATTTTGGAGGATTTCCAAAATCTCACGGACACAGATACCACAGAGCTGTGGGTTCAATAGGGAACAGATCTGATCCCGGAAGGGTGTGGAAGAGTAAGAGAATGGCAGGACATTACGGAGCGCAAAAGGTAAGAGTTCAAGCCCTTTTTGTAGTTGATGTGCTTCCTGAAAAGAATCTTCTTTTGGTAAAAGGTTCGGTTCCTGGTCCTGTAGGCGGTCATCTGGTAGTGGAGAAAAGTGTTATATCCCAAAGGAAATCGCAGAAGCTCAAACTAAATAGGTTAAAACACATAAATGAAAATCTCGTAAAAGGAGCACAAGTATGAAGGTGGGAGATATGGAACTCAGAGATGATGTATTTAACGTGGAAGTAAAAAGACATGTACTTTGGGAAGTGATAAAGTGGCAACTTGCGTCAAAAAGACAGGGAACGCACAGTACTAAGACAAGAGGTGAAGTATCTTATAGCAGAAGAAAACTCCTGCCTCAAAAGGGTACAGGTAATGCAAGGCATGGGGACAGAGGTGCCAACATATTTGTAGGTGGAGGTGTAGCTCACGGTCCAAAGCCTACAGATTACTACTACAATCTTCCCAAAAAGGTCAGAAAATTGGGATTAAAAATGGCGCTCTCCTCAAAAGCTCAGGAAGGCAAGATAGTTATTTTTGATGGTGTAAATATAGGTGATATTCCTAAGACAAAAAAAGCTTTGGAATTTCTGAAAAACTTGGGATTAAAAGATCTTAAAGTAACCGTAGTTATTCCGCAAAAGGATGAAGTAGTTATGAAGTCCTTTAGAAACCTCCAAACAGTGAAAGTACTTCCCGTTGAGGGTCTCAACGCTTATGACATACTTTGGTGTGACGTACTTGCTCTTCACAAGGAAGCTATAAACAAGATATACGAGAGGTTATCAGCATGAGAAAGCCTGAAGAGATCATAATAAGACCTATCATCACTGAGAAAAGCAACAGGCTCATAGAGGATAGAAAAAAGTACACCTTTGAGGTAGCCATTGATGCTACTAAACACGAGATAAAGTATGCTGTTGAACAGCTCTTTAAAGTTCCCGTCATCAAAGTAAACACCCTGATAGTAAAGCCAAGAAAGAAAAGAGTACTCGGTAAACTTAGGAAATATGGCTACACACGCTCTTACAAAAAGGCTATAATTACAATTCCTCCCGATAGGGAGATAGATCTACTAAATATGTGAGGTAAGCAGTATGGGTGTGAGAAAGTTGAAACCGGTCACTAACGGGCAAAGGCATGCGATCCTTTATGACTTTAAGGAGATCACGAAAGATGAACCTGAAAAGTCCCTTATAGTATACTGGCACAGAGCTAAAGGAAGATCAAGACAACAAGGTAAAATAACGGCGAGATCCAGAGGAGGAGGACACAAGAAGAGATATAGGATCATAGATTTCAAAAGGGATAAAAGCCTTGTTCCTGCGAAAGTGGTCTCGGTAGAATACGATCCTTTCAGATCCGCACGTATAGCACTTTTACATTACGCTGATGGTGAAAAAAGATACATAATCTGGCCTGATGGTTTAAAAGTCGGTAGCACGGTTGTGTCTATATCATACGAGGATGCTGAAAAGGGAAAGGAGCTTCCTGAGATAAAAGTTGGGAACGCTATGCCATTGAAGTATATACCTGTTGGTACGATGGTACACAACGTGGAACTACATCCCGGTAAGGGTGGTCAACTTGCAAGATCAGCAGGTATGTCAGCTCAAATATTGGGCAAGGTAGATGACTACGTACAATTGAGGCTACCTTCCGGAGAGATAAGGTTAGTACATCAAAGGTGTATGGCAACAATTGGTGTTGTAGGTCTTGCTGAACATGAGCTTATAAAGATGGGGAAGGCTGGAAGATACAGGTGGCTTGGATGGAGGCCCCACACGAGAGGGACGGCTATGAATCCCGTGGATCACCCGCACGGTGGAGGTGAAGGGAAAACAAAAGGTAAACATCCAGAATCACCCTGGGGCTGGAAAACGAAAGGTTATAAAACGAGAAGAGGTAAAAAGTATTCTGACAGGTTTATACTCTCCAGAAGGAAAGGAGGCTTGCAGAAATGAGTTTCAGGGGTGCATGGAATAAGAGAAACAGGCTTATAGAGGACCTTGATACCTTCCTAAAACTTTATAAAAAGACGCAAAGAATATATAAAAAGGTTAGAAAGGTACAGCACACGGAGAGTCTCTTCCAGCAAGCTCTTGCGAGATATAGGGAGGTATGGAACGAGTATAGGGCATTGGTTAACAAAAAAGCTTGGGTTGATCCAAAGCTCTGGAAGAAGATCAAACTTATGAACCAAACAGGGGATAGAAAAGTCGTGAAGACTTACAGCAGAGACACAACCATAATTCCAGAATTTGTTGGACATACCATAGCTGTACACAATGGTAAGACTTTTGTACCGGTATACATAACTGCGGATATGGTAGGGCATAAGCTTGGTGAGTTTGCGCCTACAAGAACCTTCAAGGGACATCCCGAAAAGTCAGCGAAGGTAGCAAAAAAGAAGTGAGGTAAAGATATGGAAGTGAAGGCTGTTTTGAAGTATGCGAAGATCTCACCTACAAAGGTGAGGCAGGTGCTGAGAGTTATTCAAGGTCAAAGTGCAGGAAATGCACTTTACCAGCTCAAAGTTATACCTAAGAAAAGTGCAAAAATAATAGAAGGTGTCCTCAAAAGCGCTCTTGCCAATGCGGAACAGCACGGACTTGATATTGAAAAGGTTTATATAAAGAAGGCTGTAGCAGACGAAGGACCCATATACAAGAAGTGGATGCCAAGAGCACATGGAAGGGCAACTATGCTCAGAAAGAGAACCTCTCATATAACCATAGTTTTAGAGGAGAAAAAGGAGGAAAAGTGAATGGGACAAAAGACGCATCCTATAGGGTTTAGAATAGGCGTAATAAAAGATTGGAACTCAAAGTGGTTTGCCGGTAAAAGGGATTATACTAAACTTCTTCACGAGGATCTGAGCATAAAGGATTACATAAAGAAGAGGTACGCTTCCGCAGGTGTCTCCAAAGTAGTTATAGAGAGGGCTGCTGAAAAAGTGAAAGTGAGAATACTTGCAGCAAGACCTGGCATCATTATCGGAAGAAAAGGTGCGGAGGTAGAACAACTTAAAAAGGACATAGAGAGTATCGCGGTAGGTAAGGAAGTTACTATAACTGTTGATGAGGTAAGAGTTCCTGAGCTTGATGCTCAGCTCGTGGCAGAAGAGATAGCTCTTCAAATAGAAAGGCGTGTATCTCACAGGAGGGCAATGAAGAGAGCTATAGACAATGCTTTTAAAGCTGGCGCAAAGGGAGTAAAGGTCCAGGTAAAGGGTAGGATAGGCGGTGCAGAACTTGCAAGAGCGGAGTGGTTTTTGGTGGGTAGGATGCCACTCCAAACCTTAAGAGCAGATATAGATTATGGCTTTGCGACAGCTCAAACCAAATACGGCGTTTTGGGTGTAAAGGTCTGGATATACAAAGGAGATATACTCAAAGGCGGTAAAGAGGAAATAATAAAGAAGATAGAAGAAGATCTAAAGAAAGCTGAAAAGGAGGTATGAAAGATGTCTTTTTTGGCACCGAAAAAAACTAAGTTTAGAAAATCACAAAGAGGAACGATGAAAGGCAAAGCCTTTAGAGGTAATAAACTCGCCTTTGGTGAGTACGGAATACAAGCTCTTGAATCACATTGGATAACTCAAAGACAGATAGAAGCGGCAAGAATAGCTCTTGTGCGCGCTTTGAGAAAAGGAGCAAAGGTATGGATAAGCATCTTCCCAGATAAACCTTACACTAAAAAACCTAACGAGGTAAGGATGGGTGGAGGGAAGGGTGATCCGGAAGGCTTTGTAGCTGTTGTTAAGCCAGGGAGAGTGCTTTTTGAGTTTTCCGGTGTGCCAGAAAGTGTTGCACAAGATGCTTTTAAACTAGTTTCCGCCAAATTGCCTATAAAGGTGAGGCTTATAAAATCAGGAGGTATGATAGTATGAAGGCTGAAGAACTCAGAAGATTGAGCCTTCAGGATTTGAAGAAAAAAGAGGAAGAACTAAGGAAGGAACTCGTAAAACTCAGGTTTAAAAAAAAGATAGAAGGTCTTCCTAACATCATGTCTATAAGGAACACTAAAAGAGATCTGGCTAAAGTACTTACTATAATAAAGGAAAAGGAATTGAAAGGAGAGGTATCATGAAAAGAAAAGAATTTGTGGGAACAGTAGTAAGTGACAAAATGCAAAAGACCGTTGTGGTAAAAGTTGACAGAAAAGTACCGCACCCTATTTACAAAAAGCACATAATAAGGAGCAAGAAATATCACGCTCATGACCCCAATAATGAATGTAAAATTGGTGATCTTGTTCTGATCAGAGAAACGAGACCACTTTCAAAAACTAAAAGATGGGTTGTTGTCAAAATACTCCAAAGAGCTAGAGTACCCGAAGAGGCTTTGTAACTTTTAATCAGAAGAAAGGTTGAAAATCTTTCCTTTTATCTAATTTTAGTATTCTATCCGTTTAAATTCCACACGGTACATTAACAACAAGGGCTACAGGCTTTTGCTGGAGCTACTTGAAAGGTTTAAATTCCACACGGTACATTAGCAACGAGGTTCTCTCAGGCCTCCTCTGGGGGAGCTTTGACGTTTAAATTCCACACGGTACATTAGCAACCTTCCTGAAGACTTTATGCTTGGAAAAGCTATAAAAGAGTTTAAATTCCACACGGTACATTAGCAACTACGGCTTTCTTTATGCCAAACCTGTCAGTGATATCTAGTTTAAATTCCACACGGTACATTAGCAACCTCCTCAACCCCCTCC
>JBEULM010000027.1 GCA_041287335.1 Hydrogenobacter sp. | reverse complement strand
CTTCTCCCCTCTTTCTAAGGCTTTTAGCTTGATTTCCAGAGCATT
Organism: Hydrogenobacter sp.; assembly: GCA_041287335.1. Classification (NCBI taxonomy): domain Bacteria; kingdom Pseudomonadati; phylum Aquificota; class Aquificia; order Aquificales; family Aquificaceae; genus Hydrogenobacter; species Hydrogenobacter sp. Next base: position 7,808 of record JBEULM010000027.1, on the reverse strand, counting down.
GTTCCAGTAGAACCTGACACAGCCAAAGGCCTTTTCTATAATCTGTCTCTGGCTCTTTGTCGGATATATGCGATACTTATAAGCTTTAAGCATCTTCGTTCGCAAATATTATACCGAAACTGAATTTTGTCAACAGGCAATTCATTTCCACCTTATAGAAGGCAGAGACTTCTTGCCGGTTTTGTGTTAAATTTATAAGAGGGGGAATTATGGAACTTGACCTTATAGAGTACGAACTTGACGATAGGATCAAGAGCAAGCTCAGTGAAGTGCTTGAAAATCTCCTATCTAAAACATCGGCTGAGCTTGTGATACTCACAGATGATGCGGGTAGGATTATAGATATAAAAGGCAAAAAAACAGACGAAGATAGAGCTGAATTTATAGCAAGCCTTATAAGTGGTATATTTGGTGCAGCATCGGAAATGTCTAAGATGCTTTCTGTGGAAGAACTTGACGTTTTGCAGTTTGAAGGTAAAGGTGTGGATGTGGTAATAAAGTTGATAAAACCGAGATTCCTGATAGGTATCATGGTAAGCAAAGCTGTCGCTTTGGGGAGTGTGAGGCTCTTTTTAAAGGCTACATCTCAAGAGCTTGAAGAAATCTTCAATAACCTGAAGCTCATACCTGTTAAGACTGTAAAAGTTGATGTAAAAACTCTTGAGGAGAAACTCGGTAAGATAATAGGTCTGTAGCATGAAGTTAAAAGTCGTCTACTTTGGATCAAGCTTAGCAGGTAAGAGTACAAATGTGCGGAAACTTTACGAGATACTCAGGGAAAAGGGTATAGCCAAAGGAGAGTTTGTGAGTATGGAAACCGACGAAAAGAGAACACTTTTTGTGGAAATGTTCGTAAGCAACATTAACGTGGAGGGCATAGATCTGGACGTGAAGATCCTGACAACACCCGGTCAGTTTAGACTCCATCCTCTTAGGAAAGTTGTCATGAACGGAGTTGACGGACTTGTCTTTGTTGTTGACAGCAGTCAGGAGAGGAAACAAGTTAACTTTTTGGTGATGAGGGAAACTGCTGCAGTTTTGAAAGAGCAGGGAAGGGATTTACTGAAATTTCCTGTCGTAGTTCAATACAACAAAAGGGATCTACCCGATGCTATGGACATTGAAGATATGCAGATGATGTTTAACCCTTGGGGAACCGATTTCGTGGAGGCAGTAGCTACAGAAGGAAAAGGTGTGCTGGAAACTTTCGTGAAGGTGTTAAAAAACATACTGGTTACCAAACATGCAAAGAGTAGCTCTCTATAAAGACTTAAGCTTAGAAACCATAAATCTGGAAAAGCTTTTTGGGGAAGTTGTAGAAAAGAAAATTTCTGGATACTTTCAGATATCTTACTGGAACTCAGACGATTACCTACTTTTTGCGGATGGTGAATTTCTTTGGGGAGTGAGTATAAGCAGGGATGGGGCGAGAAGGGAGATAGACATGGGAACATATAGAGCCAAAAATGAACCCGGGAAGGTATCTTTTTATGAAGTACCACTCGTCAATCTACTCATCTTTAAGCATCACATTAAGACACCACCGGATCCATATAACTTTGCATCTTACGGTTACGAATTTCTTACCTGTGTAAAATTTTCACACATTGATAAAAATAAACTCATGGAACAGATAAAAAGATCGCATCTGGACGGTTATCTCGTGGTGTGTAATAAAGGCGGGTTTATACTTATGCTTATGTTTCAAAAAGGTCTTCCCGTATGCTTATATAAAGACAACCTTTACACCACAGGTAAAAATCAGCGGATCAACATTGAGAAGGAAGATGCCTATATAGCGGTTTACGCAACTGAACCTGAGTTACCATTACTTCTATGCTCTATGGATACGCTTAAAAAGGAAAGAGAGGACACCTTCATGAGCGGTGAAGAACTCAGCATAGTTAAAAAAGAAATAGCCAACAAGAAACTCAGCGCGCTGCTTGATGTGTTCTCTTCAAAAGGTGAGAGACTGTATGAATTTTTTTACAAAGGCACTCAACTCTTAAGACTTCTGCATACAATGGATCGTATAGAAAGCCATAACCTTGACATATCCCCTGGCACAAAAAACATCTATTCGCTGTACACCATTCAGGTAAAGGAATCTATTCCACCTATACAAGTAGAGTTCTATTCGGAAGAGCTAGTAGTTCCAGAAGAGATCTATTATGTGGATGAAGAAAGAGTGAGGGCGATAAAGTCCCACTTTATAGAAGAGATTGGTCCCGTGGGAGCTATACTGTGGAATAAAATACTTAAGGAGAAGGGTTATTTGGAGAGGCGCATGCGTGAAGAGGATCTCAGAAAGCTTGTAGAAATACTGTATTTGGAGATCCCGGACAGCATGCACGCTAGCAGATTTTTAGAAAAAGCAAGGAGGGTGTTAGGATGAAATTACCCTTACCTAAGAGTATAAGGTGGAAGGTAGGGCTACCGGTAATACTTTTTGGGACGGCTTTGGGCATAGGGGTAGGTTATTACTCTTATCAAAGTACGGTAGATACAGCCAAAGAAACCGCCAAGGAAAAAATAAAAACCGCCATGACTTTTACGAAAGCATCAAGAGATTATGTAAGAAGCGTCCTAAGACCAAAAATTGACGAACTTTTAGCGAGCGGATGTTCCAAAGAAGATTTCTTGCTTGAAGGGCAGTCTTCGAGCTTTTTCACTGCATCTATTTTCAAAAGGGTCAGCGAGGATCTTCCAAACTTTACACTCAGACAGGTAGCCTTTAATCCTCTAAACCTTAAGGATGAACCTAACGAGCTTGAGGCAAAGATCATAGCTTTTATGAGAAACTCTTCAAATAGGGAGTATTCGGACATAGTCAATTACAAAGGAGAGAGGTATTTCGTATACGCCTCTGCGGTAGTCCCTGACGGTAGCTGTTTGAGGTGTCACGGTCAGATCCAGAATATGCCAAAAGTGATACAGGCTATCTACAAACCGCAAAGAGATCTAAATTGGGAAGTGGGAAAAGTTCAAGGTGCGGTTATAGTTCTTGTACCCTTCGAATCGACTGTATTGAAGGCTCAACTGACAGGTCTGTACAGAGGGCTTTTTATATTCGGCGTGTTTTTCTCTTTGACCCTCTTTATACTTTTCTCCTTGGAAAAGCTTGTTTTCAGACCCGTGGAGAAGCTTGAGAAAAAGGCTGAGGAAATAGCAAAAGGTAACGTAGATGAACCTGTTGATATAAGTTCCGACGACGAGATAGGGAAGCTTGCAGAAGCTTTTGAAAGGATGAGAGTTAGCATAAAGAAGGTCATGGATCTTTTAAAGTGAAAACTTGTTTAAAATAGGTCCTTCTTGACGGAACATAAGTTGGGAAGTAAGATAAATAACATAGGCTATGTTTTATGGAAAGGTTCTGTTAGTTGATGATGATTACAATTTCAGAAGATCCTTGAGCTTACTTTTAAAAAGTATACACCTTGATGTATACGAAGCCTATGATGGTAAAGAAGCCATAGAGAAGTTAAACAAAAGCCAAAATTTTGATCTTATTATAACAGATCTCAGAATGGAAAAGGTGGACGGTTTAGAACTTCTAAAGTTTGTAAAAATAGTTTCTCCTCATATCCCTATCATAATGATAACTGCCTACGGAACTGTCAGTAGCGCGGTAGAAGCTATGAAGATAGGTGCTTTTGACTATATAGAAAAACCCTTTGAATTTGAAGAGTTCAAAGCTAAAGTAAAAAGGGCTATTGAATATGGAAAAGCAAGAAGCGCTCATAAATGGGGAGAAGACACAACGGTAGAATTTATAGGTAATGGGCTGTGGGTAGAGAGAGTGAAAGACATTATAAGAAGGTTTGGAGATAGCGATGTACCTATCTTTATAACTGGTGAAACAGGTACAGGAAAAAGCTATCTTGCTGAAGTAATTCATAAAAGCAGTAGCAGAGGGGTTGGTCCATTTGTAATTGCAAACTGTGCTACTATACCTGAAAGTTTATGCGAAGTTGAGTTTCTTGGATACTCAAAAGGTTCTTTTACAGGTGCCTCTTCGGAAAAAGAAGGGTTAATAAAAGCTGCTGATGGCGGAACCCTTTTCCTTGATGAAATTGGGGACATGCCATCTAACATGCAGGCAAAACTCTTAGATGTAATTGAGAGAAAAAAAATTAGGAAGATAGGATCTCTTAAAGAGTTGGAGGTAAATGTTAGATTTATATCTGCTACTAATCATGACATTGATAAAGCTATTGAAGAAGGAAGGTTGAGGAAGGATCTTTATTATAGATTGAGCACTGTTCACATACATATACCACCGCTCAGGGAAAGAAAAGAGGATATTCCCTCGTTTTTGAATCACTTTCTTGAGAAGTTTAAAGAGAAGTATACCAAAAAATATATAAAAGGGTACAATACAGGAGTATGGGAATATTTGCTACTTTACGATTATCCAGGAAATGTAAGGGAACTTTCCAATATAGTAGCTTATGCAGTACTTCATTGTGAAGGGGAGTTTATAGGTTTTGAGGATCTACCCGAATACTTAGTACAAGCTATAGGTAGAAGAGGTTCCGTTATTCCGTCTGTAGACAGGAAATTACTGATGAGCTTATCGGAAAAGAACCTTATAGTGGAGGCACTCAAAAACAGTTATACTCTTCAGGAAGCCGCTAGTAAACTCAATATGAGTAGGGTAACCCTGTGGAGAAAAATCAAAGCTTATGGTATAGAACCTGACAGTCTGCTAAAGAACCGGGATAAGGATGGAGAATTTACTGCCTCTCCCTAAGGAACTTACTACCATTATATCTCCCCCGTGCGCATTAACGATTCTCTTTACTATAAAAAGACCTAAACCCAGTCCTTTAGTTTTGGAGGTGTAAAAAGGTTCAAATACCTTATCTATATTCTCCGCAGGGATTCCCACTCCGGTATCTTCAACAGAGATTTCAATTTTATCACCTATTTTTTTAAGATACACACGGATAATTCCTTCTTCTGTTGACTCAACAGCATTTTGAAGGAGATTATATAAGCACACTCTTAACCCATCTATATCTACATTAGCGTGTATATCCCCCTCTATGTAACTTTCTAGTTCAATACTTTTATCCGCTATTATGTCCGCATTTGATTGTTTAAAACTTTCCACACATAACTTTACTTCTTCACTTAAATTTGCCTTACGCTTTTTAGGTGTATACTGACTGTATGATAAATTAAATATTTCTGTAATCCTTTTCAAACGATATATTTCTTCCTTTAACAAGTTCTTTAACTCAACAAATGTATCATAATTGCATTTTATATCCACATTAGCTAAAAGCTGAATAAGATTATTAATGGTTGCTATAGGTGTTCTTATTTCGTGGATTATAGTAGCCGCCATCATGCCTGCAGCAACCATTCTTTCACTTGCCACCAGTTTTTCTTGAGCAGCTTTAAGTTGATTATAAGCAACTGTAAGTTCTTTGGTTTTTCTATTGATGTTGTTAAAAAGATAAATAAATCCAAACAGGAAAAGCCCAAAAAGGAAGATGTAAACTAGCAATCTGAGAATATGCCATACCCACCATATTATATTCCATAGCGTTGATAAGGTAAATAGAAAACTTATATTAGCCATCATAACTGAATAAAAGGACATATAGAGGAGCAATTCTTGTCTATGTTTTATGTATATCTTATACAGAAGAAAAGCACTTGTAAGAAACAGCATTATTGAGAATACGGATGCAAGAATAGTGATTTTGTTTAATCCTTCGTAAGTTATTTTATCCACACTTTTAAAAATCAGAGGCTCTGGCAAATAAGAGTTGAATGACCTGAATATAAAACCAAACGCTATAGAAGAAAAAACCGCGAAGAATATAAGGATTTTTACTGTTAAACTTGAAGTAATTTTGTTATATCTCTTTTCTACAAAAAGACATCCTAAACATAAGAAGATAGAAGAACTAAGTGTATTTATAACTCTTACCCATATAAAAGCTCTTATATCTGTTACAAAAGAGGCGTATATATCAGAGATACCTGAACTATAGAAAGACAAAAAAAGAAAAAAAGAAAAAAGTGTCTGGGATTTTAAAAATTCAAACACAAATAAAAAACTTACTGCAAGTGCTACAATACCACAAAAGAAACTAATTATAGAGTTAGTTATCAAATCTATCCAGAAGATAGAACTTATAAATGGTAAAACTAAAAGTGTAAACAATGTAATGCTTATCCCTACCACAGACAGGGTTAGGGGTAAATGTTTATTCAATGATACCTCACTAAAGTTAAGCAATTTAAAAAGTGGTTCCATAATTTAAAATATATCTTCCTTTAGTTAATCTTTCCGGATTCAGTATTGAGCTTAAAAGTATATAATTTGTTTTTCTTGCTCTTTTGACTGCATCTTCCAAAAGGCTTAATACAATGGGTGATAAATTATTTTTGTTATCTTTTAGATATCTACCAAAAGCCCTGTAATAATGCTCCTCAGGTTCCACAATTATAAGCACTTTTATTGGTTCTTTTTTATCAATCAGTTTACCTGTAAAGATTAAAGATCTATTCGGAGCTATACGCGTATCAAACATTTCTTTACCCAAATCATATTCGTTAACCATCCAACCAACAATACCTTTAATAATCTTTCTGTCCTTCTGAAAAACCCTCACAACTATCTTAGGTACCATATAAGTGGGCAAGTTATGTCCCGCACCAACATTTGTAAGTTCTATATTAAAATTCCCCTCTTCTACCCATACCTCTATTCTTAGAGCACTTAGCACCATGTTCCTATCATGTATTCCTTTCCATGTATGCTTTCTATCTGGCATATGACAACTTTGACATGTAATACCTCTTGAATAAAAAATTGATTTTTTCCATTCCTCGTAGGTATCTTGTCTGAGTTTTCCGTTGGTTTTTTCACCATTTGGGGGAAATTGATGGCATGCCGCACAAAATTTACTATCCTGAAAAAAATCTCTTATCTTAAAACCTCCGTGAGGAACCACAGAAGGTAGGGTTTTGGTTGGGGGTGGACCATATCTCGTATGTTCTCTTACATGGCATGCAGCACATATTACACCCTGCAGATGCAGATTATCTGTAATATATGCAGGCGCAGGTTTTTGAGGTCTTGATGGATAATTCATGTAAATAGCCATCAAGGCTTTCTGCTCGGATAAAGGAGCGTGACAATCCATACACTTATTCGCCGATAACTGGTCCATCATCCTCATTTGCCACAACAAACCTGAAGATATTGTTTTGGAGTGCAGGCTCTGTTGCCATTCCGTATACTTTTCTGCATGGCAAGAACCGCATGCCTTTGGATCTAAGGATGCTTCTAATGCTGAATAAGTTTTTGGAGGTTCACCGTTAGGTTTTATAGGTCTCTTCCAGTATTCTTCTACTGTATCATACCTATCCTTACAAGAAAAAAGAAGGGCAAGGGTAATGAAGATAACCCTTGCACACGAATTTTTTATTACCCACCGCATGGCATAGGCAGTGGGCCACCACCACCACCTCCGCCACCACCTGAAGGTGGAGGTGTTGTAGCACCCTTTGTAGGCATAATCATGCTTTTTGTGGTCAAGGCTTGAGAGGCAGCTGGAACAGGTATAATATCTGAGATACTCTTAGTAAAGGTGTCTATAACAGTAAATTATAGGGTTAGCTCTGTCATTTATAAAGACCTTACGCCCGTCAGAGGTAAAAGTCATGACCGCTGAAGTGGTATTATAAACGAGATTTATCCTGTGTGAAACTGGGAAAGGAGGATTGCCATTTCCTGCAAAGCCTCTATAACTAACTACACCGACTTGACCATATCCAGGTGTTAT
>JBEULM010000026.1 GCA_041287335.1 Hydrogenobacter sp. | reverse complement strand
CTATAAATTTTTCAAAAAAAAGAATATAATATACGTATTGTGTCATCCACCTCAAGGGTGGTAGGGCTGGACCAGCCCGAACTAACGCCTGTAGAAGCCTCTGCACTGGGGTCTAACTCCTATATTTGTGTAAGCTTTAGGAGGAAGCTCCTCAATTTATTGAGGAGAGGAGGTCACCGCTATTATGGTAAAATGATGCTATGACCGCATACAGCTTTGTAAACTATCTTAGCCTTTTGACCATAGGAGTCAGTGGGCTTTCCGTAATTGTGGGACTTTTCTTTATAAAAAACGGCAGAAGGGATCTTCACAAAAAGGCTATGATAAACGCTTCCATATTCGCTCTTATTTTTGTAGCTCTTTATCTTTTGAAAAATGCTCTTTTCCCAACTTCCAAGTATGAAGGACCTTACAGAAATGTGTTTCTGTTCGTACTTTGGTCACACACTGCACTCGCTATTATTAACTTTCCCCTTGCGATAATTACTCTTAGGTACGCTCTGAAAGGTATATTTGAAAAACACAGAAAGATAGCACCTATTACCGCAGGCGTGTGGCTTTATGTAGCTTTCACAGGTTGGATCATATATTTCTTTATGCAGTGGTTAAACCGCTGACTGATTGCAGTCGGAACATATACCGAATATCTCAAGGCGATGATGCATTGGAGTAAATTGGTACTCTTCGCACACCTTATCCTGCAGTTCTTCTATATCCTCTCTGTAAAACTCTATGATCTTGCCACACCTCACGCATATTAGGTGTTCGTGATGAGGTTTTCCTGCAATGAATTCGTATATGGTTCTGTTGCCGAGCTTTATAACTTCCCTTATTGCACCAAATTCTTGAAGAAGTTTGACTGTTCTGTATATGGTAGATCTTGAGGCTGTACTCTTGTCCTGATTCGTCACCCACATGACGAGATCCTCTATCTCAAAATGGGTTCCGTAACTGGCTATTTTATCAACGAGATCAAACCTGCTTTTGGTGATTTTGTAACCTTTCTGCCTGAGAAACTGCTCAAACTGTTTTTTAAGCTCGCTCAGTTCCATACCATTAATATAACTCAAATGAATTTCATTTGCAACAGTTTATTCATCCTCATGTGATTTTCGTTGTATAATTTCAACTCTGTATGAAGGTTTTAATTTTGCTGCTGGAGGTTTTCATGGTGAGCTTAGCCCTGGCACAGGATCTGTACACTTATAAACTACCCAACGGTGCACATCTTATAGTTAAAAGGCGAGATGACACACAGGCTGTTGCCCTTCAAGTGTGGTTTAAGGTTGGATCTATATACGAAAACTATGAAGAAAAGGGTATGGCACACTTTTTGGAACACATGCTCTTTAACGGTTCCGAAAAGTATCCTTACGGTGAGATAGACAAAAGGGTAGAAGATATGGGAGGGAATATAAACGCTGGAACTTCCAAGGAGTATACCTTTTATCACATAGAGATAGCGAAACCTTACTGGAAGGAAGCTATAGAGCTTCTTTATCAACTCACACAGAAACCGCTTCTTTTAGAAGATATGATACAAAAGGAAAAGCCTATAGTTATAGAGGAACTAAAAAGGGGCAAAGACAATCCCTCAACCATACTTTGGGAGGAATTTGAAAAACTATCCTACAAGGTCTCTCCTTACAGATTTCCCATTATAGGCTATGAAGATACCATAAGAAACTTTACGAGGGATTCTCTCTTAAGATTCTACAGGAACTTCTATCAACCTAAAAACATGTACATAGTTGTAGTAGGTGATGTGGATCCCGCACAGGTGAGGAGGAAGGTTATGGACACATTCGGAAAAGAAGAAGGAAGAACAGTTGAAAAACCGCAGATACCAAAAGAACCCGAGCAGATGGAACCGAGATTTAGAGAAATAAAGGACAGCAGGGTTGAGAAGGCTTATTGGATGATAGGGTGGAGATGTCCACCTGTAGGTTCAAAGGAGTATTACGCTCTTGTGGTGCTTGACCAGATACTGGGTGGTGGAAGGACATCCTTGCTTTACAGGGAACTCAAAGAAAAGGGCTTGGTTTACAGTGTATTTACAGGAGATCTGTCAAGACCTCAAGACAATATGTATGTTGTAAGTGCGACCTTTGATCCGGATAAGTACAGTCAAGTAAAGGATAAACTCGGTGAAATTTTGAAAAAGCTCAGCGAAAGCCTTACCGAAGGAGAAGTACAAAAGGCGAAGGAAAGGGTGATAAATTCGGATATATTTTCAAAGGAGAAAGTTACAAGCGATGCCTATTACATAGGTTACTCCGTCACCGTAGTTGGGCTTTTGGATTATTACAGGTATTTTGAAAACAATATAAAGTCCGTAAGAAAACAGGATGTGCTTAAAGTTTTAAGGAACTACTTGGAAAAGGAAGATTACGACGAAGTTCTTATGGTGCCAAAAAGATGAGGGCGATTATCCTTTTACTTATGTTTTTAACTCTCTCCTTTGGAGGTGAAAAGGTGCGAGAGTTTGCTCTTGACAACGGGGTAAAGATAATTCTTAAAGAAACTCATGGAAGCGGTATAGTATCTGGGGTGATCTTTATAAAGTCTGGAGTACACGGTGAAAAAAAGAGGGGACTTACAAACCTTACGCTTTCGCTTCTCACAAAAGGTACTAAAAGATACAGTTCTTACGATATAGCGAGTGCTTTTGAGGATTACGGAGGTAGCATATCTACAAATACTACGGATGATTATGCGGAAATTGATTTTGCAACAAAGGTGGAAGGACTGAGGAGGGGACTTGAGGTTATAGATAGCATACTCTACGAACCTACCTTTCCCGAGGAGGATTTAGAAAGGGAAAAGTTAAACGTAATAAACGCTATAAGATCCAAGAGAGAGAGAGGAATGGATTTTGCTATGGAACATCTCAGGGTTTTAACTTTTAAAGGCATGGATTACGAAGTTTCACCTCTTGGAAGGGAAGAAGATATCAAAAGCGTAAGTAGAGAAGACCTAATTGAAAGATGGGAAGATATACTCAAGGGGAAAAATGTAGTGGTGAGTGTGGTAGGAGATTTCAAGCTTGAAGATGTGGAAAATATGCTTAAGAGTATTTTTTCAAAGATACCTCCTGGTGGTGAGAGCTTTTACCAAAAGGATGTGTATATAGAGAGGGATCAGGTGCAAAAGGTGAAAAGACCAGGCGCGCAGGCGACAGTTCTTTGTGCCTTTAACGCACCTTTGCTCAAAAGTGATGATTACTTTACCTTTAAGGTTCTTACAAGCGCTCTGGGAAATGGTATGACTTCGGCACTCTTTAAGGAGCTAAGAGAGAAAAGGGGCTACGCTTACGCTACTTATGCCTACTATCCTACGAGGTATTTCTCTCCGAGAATGTTCGCTTACGTTGGCACATCTCCAGAGAAGGGAGATTCCGCATTGCAAGATCTTATAAAGGTGGTCCAGCACGCAAAGCTTACCGAAGAGGATATAAGGCTTGCAAAAAGCAAGTTGATAGGAGACTTCCTGCTTGATCACCAAACGAGGTTAAAACAAGCGTGGTATCTTGGGTTTTTTGAGATAATGGGTTTTGGCTGGAGAATGGATGAGATGTATCCGGATAAAGTAAAAGATGTCAGCTTTGAGCAGGTTATAAAAGCTCAAAAAAAGTATTTAAACATGTATCAATGTGTGTTGGTAGAGCCGTGAATTACTTTATATAAGATGAACACAAATACTACTAATATTTTTCAATCTCCTCCCTCAATCTTTCCACATCCCTTATCTTTATTTCTCCTCTTCCCAACTCAATGATACCATCTCTTTCTAAATCTTTGAGAAGTCTTGAAATTACCTCTCTTGCTGTGCCTATATCTTTAGCTAACTCTTCATGTGTAATTTTCAAAATCCTATTATTGAAAGATCTTTCGTAAAGATACTTTATTAGCCTTCTGTCCACCCTCTTTGAGAAAAGTTCATTTAGCATAGTCAGTAACCCGTAGAGATTTTTGACTATCATCTCAAGGACAAAATTTCTCCACTGGGGATACTTATCAAAGAAATCCTTTACCGTATACGCATCCAAAAGAAGTCCTACGGTGTCTACCTCAGCTAACGCATACGCAGGGTAAGGCAATTTTTTGAGTATAGAGAGATTGGTAAACATGCAAGTCTCCCCAGGACCTATGGTGTAGAGGAGTATTTCCCTTCCACTTTCTAAAAGCAGATAAACCTTTAAAGAACCCGATACAATTATAGGAGATGCGTGGCACTCACTTCCGGGATAACCTATCATAGTATTCGCCTTTATGTGTACCTTTTGGGATCTTAAGGAAAGCTCTCTTTTGAAATCCTCCGGTGCAAAGGGGAATAGTTTATTTACAAAGTTATAAATGTCTCCTTGTGCCTCTTTGACCATATGAAAAATATATACCCTTAATGCCTGAAGTGCCTCGTTCGGGTAAAAATCATAGCCATCCCATACTCATTTACAGCTTCAATAACTTCTTTATCCCTTATGGAGCCTCCAGGCTGTATGATGGCGCTGATACCTGCCTGATGAGCAAGGTCAATGCTATCGCGGAAAGGGAAGAAAGCCTCAGAAGCTAATACGCTACCTTTGAGTTCAAAACCGTAACGGCTGGCTCGCTCTATTGCACATCTGAGACTATCTACACGTGACACGTTCCCCGAACCTACACCTAAGGTACTGCCATCTTTTGCTATAACCACTCCATTAGATTTTACGTATTTGCACACCTTCCACGCAAAAAGCATATCATTAAACTCGCTATCCGTGGGATACCTCTTAGAAACCACTTTTAGATCTTCGTAATCTATAATGTCCTCATTCTGAAAGAGGTAACCCCCACTAACCTTTTTTATGTCAAAGGAGTAAGAGTAACCTAAGAACTGTAAAACTCTCAGGTTCTTTCTCTTTGAGAAGACTTCAAGAGCATCTTCAGTGAATTCCGGAGCTATAATCACCTCAAGGAATATATCGGCGAGTCTCTCAGCTAAGAATTTGTTGACCCTGTCGTTAAAAGCTACTATCCCTCCAAAGGCTGACTCCCTATCTGTTTGAAAAGCTTTCTCAAAAGCCTGCATCAGATCCTTCCCTATCGCTACACCGCAAGGATTTCCATGCTTTACTATAGCGCAGGCAGGCCTTTGAAGTTCGCTCACAAGTTTGGCACACGAGTCAGCATCAAGGTAGTTATTAAACGACATCTCTTTACCTTGGAGTACTCTGGATCTTGTAATACCAAGTTGTTCCATAGGGTTATGCAGAAGCCATCCTTTCTGATGGGGGTTTTCTCCGTACCTGAGAGAAGAGCCAAGAACTAAAGGAAGGGCAAAGTGATCTGGTAGATCTTCTATCTCAAAGATAGAGCCAAGACTTCTCGATATTAGTGCATCGTAATAAGCGGTCAGCGAAAAAGCTTTATAGGCTAAGTACCTCCTGTCCTGAAGATTCAAAGTACCATCCTTTAATTTTTGCGCAACCCACGAGTAATCTTTCGGATCGCACACAACAACAACCCTGTAAAAGTTCTTTGCTGAAGCTCTAATGAGCGCTGAACCCCCTATATCTATAAATTCCATAATTTCCTGCTCCGTAAGGTCTTCTCTTAACTTTTCCTCAAAGGGGTAGAGATTTACTACAACCACGTCTATGGGTTTTATGCCGAGCTGATTTATCTGTTCTTTGTCTGTCTTTATCCAATCGCGATAAAGTATGCCTCCATGTATTGCAGGATGCAGAGTTTTTACCCTTCCGTCCAGTATCTCTGGAAAGTGAGTGAGTTCTTCTACCTTGGTAACTTTAATACCCATATCCGTGAGAAGCTTAGCAGTACCTCCAGTTGATACTATCTCATAACCAAGCTCGTAAAGGGTTTTTGCGAGATCTTGGATACCTTCCTTGTAATATACTGATATTAACGCTCTCATAATTTAATCTTTTTCTGGCTTTTCCTCCTTCTTTGGCTGATAACTTGCTATAGCTTCTTTCGTGAAGGTAATTCTTGTATTGGCATCTACCTTTAAGGTTACTGTTTCATCACCTATCTCCACTACGGTACCCCATATACCTCCACTCGTTATAACCTTATCACCTTTTTTGAGATTTGCCAAAAACTCCTGATGCCTTTTTCTTGCCTTTTGCTGGGGTCTTATCATAAGAAAGTAAAAGATAGCAAATATACCTATAAGGAATATGAGCTGAACGAAAAAGGCTCCTGCAGGTCCTCCCGGTGTGGTTTGTTGAGCATAGGCAATATCTATCATGATACTCATTATAACACAAGTGCATGGTAAAATTAAGTTCTGTATGGGAATACTTGATAGATTCTTCAAAAAGAAAAGGGAAGAAAAAGAGAGTCTATGGACAAAGTGTCCCGAATGTAAAACCATACTTTACATGCCAGAGCTGTCTGCTAACCTGAAGGTCTGTCCCAAATGCAGCTATCACTTTCCCATGAGTGCAAAGGAACGTGTTGAGTCTCTTTTAGATGGTGATGTAGATGTACTCTTTGAGAACATCTTACCAAAAGATCCCCTCCGCTTTAAAGACACCAAACCTTACAAGGACAGACTAAAACAAGCACAAGAAGAAACTGGTCTGAGTGAGGCTATTTTGGTGGTAAGCGGAAATTTGAGGGACACAAAGATAGTACTCACAGTTATGGATTTTAACTTTATAGGTGGGAGTATGGGTTCCGTTGTAGGGGAGAGGTTTTACAGGGCATGCCGACTTGCAGCGTCAAAGAACTACCCGCTTGTATCGGTCGTTACATCAGGCGGAGCGAGGATGCAGGAAGGCATACTTTCCCTAATGCAGATGGCTAAAACTTCCATAGGTGTGGGTTTTCTGAATGAAAAAGGTGTACCTTACGTGACTGTACTTACAGACCCAACCATGGGTGGTGTTTCTGCAAGTTTTGCCTTTCTCGGAGACATAATTATAGCCGAGCCGAGGTCCCTAATAGGTTTTGCGGGACCTAGGGTAATAGAACAAACTATAAAACAGCAACTTCCCGAAGGCTTTCAAAGGGCAGAATTTTTGTTAGAGAAGGGTATGTTGGATATGGTTGTTCACAGAAAAGAGCTAAAGGATACGCTTCATAAACTTTTGAAAATGATCACTTATTGGAGAGTATAGATCGTGTTTGAACAGGATCACCCTTTTGCGTTAGCTTACAGGATGGTAGAGGAGGGTAAACTTGATCCTTGGAATGTGGATATAGTTGAGCTTGCCAATGTCTATCTTGAGGAGATAAAGAAGATGGAAGTGCTTGACATGCGTATACCTGCGAGAGCGGTACTCGCTGCCACCTTCCTTCTGAAGAAGAAAGTAGAGGTACTTTTTCCTGAGATAAAGAAACCTCGCGAAAAGAAAAAAAACTATACCCTTGAAGAGATAGTTCAGGAGTTTGAGGAGGAAAGAAAGGAGATAGAAGTGTCAATGCCTGAGATAATAACAAAAAGGGAGAGAAAAACTACTGTCAAAAGAAATACATCCGACAGGCAAAAAAAGAGTGTAAATCTCCCTATGCACGTTTCAAAGTTTGAGGATGTATTGGAAGAGATAAACAGGCTAATATCCGAAGGCTTGAAAAAGTTTTCCGTTTTTGAGCTTTTCTTTGGGAAGAATCTGGCACCATACTTAATGGCTTTGATGATACTATACAGCGAAGGGAAAGTGAACCTTTACCAAGAAGAGCCGTATGGTGATCTCGTTGTTGAGGTATTAAGCGATGAATAAAAAGTTCGTAAGTGAAGTTTTTTCTCAGGTGAGTAAAGTTTACGATCCTTTTTTGAAGTTTATAACGGTGGGTTTGATAGATAGATGGCAAAAGGACCTTCTAAGACTTTTGGACAAAGAAGGTAACAGACTTGATATAGGTACTGGTACTGGTGAGTTGCTCAAAAAGTCCACAAATAAGGGTCTGAAAGTAGGTATAGACTTAGCTATGGGAATGCTAAAAAAGGCTAAAGGTAAATGTCCAGGATGTCATTTCTTACTTGCGGATGCAGAAAACATACCTTTTAAAGATGCGTCCTTTGGAACTATAACCCTGTCACTCGTTTACAGACATATAGAAGATAAAAGGGCCTTTATTAAAGAAGCTTACAGAGTACTTGAGAAAGGTGGTCAGATGGCGATCCTTGACGTGAATAGATTCATAGGTACAAAGATATTAACCTTCCTTATGAGGTATCTCTTTAGACATATAGGACTTTTTATATTCGGCAAAGAGAAGTGGGATTTTTTTATTCATTCTTTGGACAACAGCCTAAACTTTCTTGATGTAAAAGAACAGATAGAAAAGGAAGGTTTTAAGGTTACCCGCATAAAGAGATACATTTTTGGTGTAGTTTACGCAATTAGAGCGGATAAAGCTTAGGCAGGTATAACACTTACGTACTTTTTGTTTCTTCTGTCCTCAAACCTCACAACACCGTCTTTTAGGGCAAATAGGGTGAAGTCTGAACCCATACCTACGTTGGCACCTGGATACACCTTCGTACCTCTCTGTCTAACTATAATGTTACCTGCCCTTACAAACTGACCACCAAACTTTTTTACACCTAATCTTTTAGAGTGACTATCTCTTCCATTTCTTGTTGAACCGCCACTCGCTTTAGAAGCCATATTTAGACCTCCTTTATCTCTTTAATAAGTATCTCCGTATATGGTTGTCTGTGACCTCTCCACCTTTTGTAGTTCTTTTTAGCCCTGAACTTGAAAATTTGTATTTTTCTATGTTTCCCCTTCCTCAAAACTTCTGCAATAACTTTTCCTTTGTAAAACTCAACGCTTCCATCATCCTTCCTTATCATCACAGGCTCAAATTCTAACGTCTGTCCTTCGTGAGCTTTTACATTCTCCACCTTGAGTTTTATACCTGTTTTTACCACATACTGCTTTCCACCTGTTTGTATGACTGCGTACATAAGCACCTCCTAATTAATGGTAAAGGGGGAGGCTACCCCCCGTAAACTCTTGCTTACTTTTGCTCGCCAGCTGGAGGTTGGGCAGGTTGCGCTCCAGGTTGTTGTTGCTGTTGTTGTTGCTGCTCTCCGGAAGGTTGGGAAGGTTGTGCAGGTTGTGCGGGTTGTGCGGGTTGTGCAGGTTGTTCCTGTGCGGGAGGTTGAGCAGGTTGTTCAGCTGGCGCTTCAGCAGGTTTCTTTTGGCAAGAAGCCAATAATGCTACTCCAACAACTCCGAGTGCTATGAGCTTCCTCATATTTACTACCTCCTTTTAAATTTATTATTTCAATTATAAAATACATGTAGAAAAAAAGTCAAGGAGGTATACCTTACATTCTATGGGGCTTTTTATTGAGGATCTTATAAATTTTGGCAACCTTATGGATGCGGAAATTGAGGTAAGGCTCCCGGAAAATGTTTTGAAAAATGCTTATCCTGACATTACTTTTGAACTCAAAGATGGGCTTTTGAAGATGTATTATGAGAAGCGGGGACTATTCTTCAAAAGAAAGGGTGAACTCAGGCTTTCCGAAGATTCAAGGATGGTCAGTAACGATAGGGATACGGGTAAGAGGTATATATTTATGAAGCCCCTTACGAAGGATATACCTGAGGTGATCTTGAAAAAGGGAGAATTTTTGAGCGACGGAGAGTTTTTAGGCATGGATGTATGGCCTGCGATTAAGCTGACGGAAGTTTATGAGAAGATTCCAAGACAGTTCAAGGACAGGCTCGTAGTTGCGCGATATAAACTCAAGAAGGATGGTATATCTGTCTTTTTAAAAGTAGAAAAGTAGTATAATTTTTCTAAAAGGTTGTGGAGGCTGAATATGGCTAAGGTTTATTACGATCATGATGCTACGCTTGATCCTCTTATAGGTAAAACGATAGCCATACTTGGATACGGAAGTCAGGGACATGCTCACGCTCTGAACCTAAGAGACAGCGGTATGAGGGTTGTTGTAGGTCTTCCTGAGAGTAGCAGATCAAAGCGTAAAGCTCTGGAAGATGGATTTGCAGTGCTTGAACCTGCAAGAGCGGTACAAGAAGCCGATATAATCATGTTTCTTACACCCGATACGGTTCAACCACAATTATACAAAGAAAGTGTAGAACCTTATCTTGATGCAAACAAAAGCCTCGCTTTTGCTCATGGCTTTAACATACACTTTAGACAGATTGTGCCTCCAAGAGATGTGGATGTGTTTATGGTTGCTCCCAAAGGACCAGGTCATTTGGTAAGGTGGATGTATGAGGAGGGAAAGGGGGTTCCTGCGCTCATTGCTGTATATCAAGATGCCAGCGGTTTTTGCAAAGATAAAGCACTCGCTTACGCAAAAGGGCTGGGTGCGACGCGAGCGGGAGTTATTGAAACAACCTTCAGAGAGGAGACAGAAACGGACCTCTTTGGTGAGCAAACAGTACTGTGTGGTGGCGTCACAGCTCTTATAAAGGCGGGCTTTGAGACGCTTGTTGAAGCTGGCTATCAACCGGAGGTAGCCTATTTTGAGTGCCTTCATGAGCTTAAGTTAATAGTTGATCTCATATACCAATACGGTATAGCCGGTATGAGGTATTCCATATCCGATACAGCCAAGTACGGTGATGTAACGAGGGGTGAAAGGATATACAAACTCGTAAAACCTCTTATGAAAAATATATTGGAGGAGATACAGAAGGGAGAGTTTGCCAGAGAGTGGATTCTGGAAAACCAAGCTGGAAGACCCGTTTTTAATGCCCTTTTGGAGAAAGACAGAAAGCATGCAATAGAAGAAGTAGGTGAAAGGTTGAGGGAGATGATGCCGTGGATAACGGGTAAGGAGCTCAAATGAATCTGACAAAGAGAAGGGACAGCCTTAAAAAGGTTTACGCACCTGTCGGTATGGTACTTTATAGGCTTCACTTTCCACCTAATTTAGTAACGCTTCTTTCTTTATTGCTTGGTATGGCATCAGCTTACGCCTTTTATCACGGGAAACTTCTCACCGGTGCTGGTTTTCTATTTTTGTCAGGAATCTTTGATCTCGCCGATGGTACAGTTGCAAGGTTGTCTGATAGGACTTCCAAATTCGGTGCGGTTTTTGATTGGGTTGCCGATAAATGGGTGGACGGTTTCGTTCTTGGGACAGTGGGTTACTTTTATGCGGGGCCCTTCACGGCTATCACAGCGGTAACAGCTTCTATGGTACACTCCTTCATTAAACCCGTAGTTTACTCTGAGATAGGGTACGAGGCACGTATAAAGGGAAAGATAAGGGATCCCTTAGAAGGTGTAGGTTTTTTTGGAAGACCGGAAACACACATAACCCTGATCATCTTTGCGGTGCTTGAAAGGATAAATGCCCCCGTAGGTCTATCAGCCGGAATAAAGATAGTTGCACTTTTGAGTATGCTTTCACTGCTTGTACGAATACTGTACCTTTATAAACACTTTGGGAGAGACTATGAATAGACCTTACGTGATCGTAGTATCGGAGGTGAGCGTTGACGGAAAGCTTACCTTATACCGGGGAGCATCAAGTAAAGAACTTATGACGCTTATGGACCAAGAAGCATACAGATACCTTCATGAAATAAGAGCCAAGGTAGACGGGATCATGGTAGGTTGCGAAACTGTGAGAACGGACAATCCGAGTCTCACCGTGAGGTATGTTCAGGGGAAGAATCCGGTAAGGATCATACCCTGTTCGACGGCAAATGTCCCCTTAGATGCAAACATATTTTCAAAGGATGCACCTACTATCATAGTAACTACCAAAAGGGCACCTGCAGATAAGGTGGAGAAAATAAAGGAAGCCGGTGCTGAAGTTTGGGTTGTCGGTGAGGATCTTGTGGATTTTGACGCTTTGATGCCTATGTTGTTAGACAAAGGTATAAAGAGCCTTATGGTAGAAGGAGGTGCTTCTATAAATTGGGAATTTGTAAAGAGGGATTTTGTTGATGAAATAAGGCTTATTCACCTTCCAGTTATAGTAGGTGGTGAAAACGTTCCCACACTTGTAGGCGGTGAAGGTTTTAAAAAACTTAGGAACTTGATGCATTTGAGGTTACGAGCCCACTTTAGAAGGGGACATCACCTGATTACGGAATGGGAAGTCGTAAGGTAACATCTACATCATCCATTCAAGGACCTCCTTGAGAACAACCGCACTGTTATACCTCTCATTTTTGGTAGAGTAAAGGAGCGTCAGTGTACCATTTTTGGCATACTTTACCAGCTCAAACAGCAGATCTCGTCTCTCTTCAAGCTCTTTCATGTATCTTTTCCTGAACTCCTCAAACTTCTCGGGATCATGTGAGAACCATCTTCTAAGCTCGTGCGAAGGTGCTATATCTTTGAGCCAAAGGTGTATGTCGGCTTTCTCTTTTTTTATTCCGCGAGGCCATAGTCGCTCTACAAAAATCCTCTTCCCATCATCTTCAGAAGGTGGTTCGTAAATACGTTTTAACTTGATCATACTTTGTCCTCCTTTAATCTGTGGTGACAGTAAGGGCAAATCTTTGCTTTCCAATGTACCTCACTGTAACACAAAGGACATCTCTTTTTCCCCTTAAGGTAGAGAAATATATTGAAGTTAAAGAGAGATTTAAGAAGTAGGTACGCAAGCAATACAGCGAATATCAGACCCCATGCTTTCAGAGGTGTAAGGACTTCATTGTTTATGATCCAGAGGTAAGTTGCGGATACTGACGCTATCCAGAAGGCTATTTTCCTGTCCAAAAATACCTGGGCTATTATTTGAATGAAAGCCATCCAGATAAAAAACTGAACGATAGGGTTTGTAAGCAAAGGCTCAAAGGTTTTTAACCATTCCATTAAAGACCCACCCCCTGATTATGAGGTGAAGAAGCATACCGCAGTTAAATACCATAAGATCCAAAAGGAATACTTTAGTATCAAAAGCTTTCAGAATTTGGAAAAAAAATATACCCAAAAGTAGAACTCTAGGAATGCTTGAAAGGTAAAGTGCTTTAGGGTATTTAGAAAGCATGTAAAGACTCTCTACATAAAGTATACCTAATAGAAAACTTATCAGTGGCATAGTTAGATTTTAACCTAACTCAGGCATGAAGTCTTTGAAACCAGTTCCAATTTTTATTGACAAATCTACCCAAGCATACTATATTGCTCAGTATAAAGATGCATAGAGCCGTTCAGGTCCCATGCCCTTTGACAAAGAGGAAAAAGGACATTATCAAAAAATTGCTCATAGAATACAGAAAAACAGCAAAAGAAATAGCCAGTTATCAGTGGTTTCTATTTTTTAACACAGGCTCTTTCAACAGAAAGGCAAACATAAAACATATAAGCTCTAACCTCTCTGAAAGATACAAATACACCATTCAATACCATGTGGTAGTGCCTGTCTTAGAAGGCTTTATCTCAAACCTAAAAAACAGATTTGCTGAAATTGTCAAAAACTCCAATCTGCCGGAGAAAACCAAAAGGGTTTTGCTATACCTTAACAAAAACAACGAATGGCTCATAAGAAAGTCTGAAAAAGCTGTTTATGTGGAATACAAAAACAAAACTGTTTTTGAATATGACATAACAGAGGAAGAAAGGCTGTTAGTCAAAAAGGTCTTCAAGCATTTACTGAACAAATGGAGAAAACCTAAATTTAACAAGGTTTCTCTCATACTTGACAGTAAGACCGCCCTGATAGAAGAGCCAGAGAAAGCTCAACATTTTGACAGGTGGATAAGACTATCTACACTTGAGAAAGGCAGACCCATTTATTTGCCTGTCAAATTTCATAGCTACTTTGAGAAAAGAGGAAGAAAAACAACAAATTTAGTTCAGATAGGAGAAGATGGCACTTTAAGGATAGTAAAAGAGATAGAACCCAAAAGGATAGAAGGAGAGGGAATAATAGCTTTAGACTTTGGGCTGAGGAACTTTTTAACCAGCTCAAAAGGAGACATGTTTGGAAGAAGGTTATATGAGAAAGTCCAGGAGTATGCAAGAAAAATAGACAGGCTACAGAGAAATCTACAGAGACAAGGAATAAAGCCAAGTCAAAGCAGAAGATTTAAAGAGCTAACAAGAAAACTTTCAGAGTTTATAAAGAATGAAGTAAGAAGGATAATAAACAAGATTGTAAAGCTTTATAATCCGAAAGTGATAGTCATAGAAAACCTCAAGAGCCTTTATAAAAAGTTTATGTCGGAGTATCCAAAAGAAGCAAAGCGGGTTATCGTAAGATACGGTTATGGTGAGCTAAAGAGGAAGCTACAGGAAATTAGAGAGGAGTACGGTATAGAAGTAATAGAAGTTAATCCAGCCTATAGCTCACAAACCTGTAGTTCATGTGGTTATGTAGATAAAAGAAACAGAAAAACGCAAGAGAAGTTTGAGTGTAGGTTATGTGGTAGGAAGCTGAATGCGGATGTGAATGCGTCCAGAAACCTGTCTGACCGTGTCAGATGGGGGATGCATTTA
>JBEULM010000025.1 GCA_041287335.1 Hydrogenobacter sp. | reverse complement strand
CTTATAGGGAGGGCAAGATCCATTTCGTCCTCAACGAGAAGTACCTTCATAGATTAACCTCACATAAAGAAAGCTTTCACCGAATAAGTGAAACCTCCTTACTTTATTTAATTTATAACCGGAGTTTTTAAGTATCCTGTTTATCCTTTCTGAAAAAAACCAGGTAAAGTGCGGTTCTATAAGAGCAACAAGCGTTAAGGGTTTAAAGAGATTCTCCACGCTCCTCATTATGTGTATAAAGTGTGCAGGATCGCTCACAACAAGGTCCTCAATGTATACCCTACCTTTTCTATAGCTATACACGAGATATCCAGCTTCTAAACTGCCTTCGGTGAATATATACGCCTTTTTGTTCTGCAAAAGTTCTTTGACTTCAATGTCACTCAACCCTTTCCAAACTTTCAGCTCAAGGGACTTTAACTTCTCAAAAAGATGAGGCGTGTTTACCTCAACTATCTCCATCCCCTTATAAACTTACACTAAAGGTATAAAGTTTTTATAAACTCAGAACTCTACATTAAACCAAAGCACATACTGATTTATATATTTCCTTTTGTTGGTTATATACTCAAAGTCAGATGGTGTCCTCACACCAAAATTGAGGCTGGTCATCTTGTCCAGATTGTAGCTGAATTTCAAATCTGGTTCCATGCTCTTTGGAAGGTTTTCTTCCCCTTCAACTGCAAGCAATACAGCCATTATAAAAAGTCCCAAAAGGTTACCTCTCCTCCACATATACATACCTCAAAAGGGACGGTACAACTAATAATATAAGCGATCCCGTAATAAGCATTCCACCTACCACGACAACAGCGAGAGGTTTTTGTATTTGACTCCCCACACCCTTTGAGAGAGCTGTCGGCAAAAGACCCATAGAGGCTGTGAAGCTACTCAAAAGTACAGCTCTGAACTTCTCTTTTGCAGACCTCTTTATAGATTCTTCCTTTGGAACACCAGCAAGTATATGTTTTTTATAGGTGTTCATCATAAAAGAGATGTTTAGTATGGCTATGCCAAGTATGGAAACAAAGCCCACTATAGCAGAAAGGCTAAGAGGGAAGCCTGATACCAAAAGGCTCAATGTGCCTCCAAAGATAGAAAAGAGGAGTCCGCTCATAGCTATAAGGGTGTTTCTTACCGAACGGTTTATGATGTACAAAAATACAGACAGTAGTGAAAGGGCAAGAAGCCCTGAGAAGGTAAAGCGTCTAAGCGCTTCCACAAGACTTTTGAACTGCCCGCTCCACTCTAAGAAGTAACCCTCAGGAAGTTTTATATCTTTTACGCTTTCTTGAGCCTTTTTGACGGTGCCTGCAAGATCCTTTGAGACTACGCTGAACTTAACTGGTATATACCTCTTGTAGTTTTCCCTGTATATAAAAGAAGCGCCCGTACTGAAATGTATATTGGCAACAGAAGAAAGCTTTACATAAGAGCCGTTAGGAAGTATTATAGGTATATCTCCTATCTTTGAAGGGTTTTGACGAAGTTCCTCTGGCAGTATAACCAGCAGGGAAAACCTTTTCTCACCTTCTATTACCTGAGTTGCTTCCTTGCCTCCCAATGCGGCAGACACAGTATCCATAAGCTGTTGTACGCTAAGTCCGTAAGCAGAGAGCTTTTCTCTGTCAGCCTCTATTACGAGGTTAGGCTGTCCTATCTCTCTAAATATACCTACATCTTCAATACCTTTTACCTTGCTTATCCTTTCCTTTATTTGGTTTGCAAGATTGTCCAGTTTATAGAGGTCATCTCCAAAGATTTTAACCGCGTTTTCTCCCTTTACGCCTGTGAGGACTTCCTCAAGGTTATCCTGTATATACTGCGATATATTTATGTCAGCCTTTGGGAATAAGCTCCTTATCTTATCCCTTATTACTTCCTCAAGCTCTTCTTTACTTTTGAAACGCTTCCATTCTGAGTAAGGTCTTAAGTCTATGAAGTATTCAGAGTTGAAGGGTCCCGTGGGGTCTGTGCCGTCTTCTGGTCTTCCTACCTGAAACTCCACCGTCTTTATCTCTGGGAAGCTAAGTAGTATATCTCTGACCTTTTTGGCGTTTTGATAGGTTTCTGACAGGGATATGGAGTATGGAAAGATGATGCGCATGTATATGTTGCCTTCGTCCATCTTTGGAATGAACTCAAGACCCAAGCGCTGGATGAAGAACAAACTGAGAAAGCTCATTAGTGACAGGGTTATTAATAACCACATACCTTTTAGCTTTATCAATCGCTCCAACACCTTTTCGTATAGACTTTCAAAGAATTTCACCAAAAGGGTCTCCTTTTCTCCGGAGCGCACAAGGAGAACAAGGGCGGACACCAAAAAAGTAAAGGTTATAGCCACGGAAGCGCTTATGGCGTAAAGGTATGTTTTTACCATAGGGGCAAAGATACGCTTTTCTGCACCTTCCATAAGAAATACTGGTATGAAGGATATGCCTATCAAAAGTACGGACAGGATAAGCAGTCTTCCTGTATCCTGCACCGATTGAATTATTGAGCGCCTTCCTACACCGTAGCTTTTCGTGTTCCAAAGATAGTTTTCCACAAAGAGAAGAGGAATATCCGCAATTATACCGAAGTCTATAGCCGCTATAGAAAGAAAGTTGGCGGACTCTCCGCGCAGAGCCATTATACCCAGTGCTATCACCAAGGACATTGGTACTGTAAGAGCTACAAGGAAAGCTGTTCTGAGGCTTCCCAAAAACACCAGTATGGAGCTAAATACCAGAACTATGCCCACAAAGGCTATTTCAGAAACTTTGTGAATGACCGTATCTATGAGTTTAGCCCTTTCATAGAAAGGTACAACTTTTACATCTTTTGGTAATATGTGGTCGTTTAGATCTTTTATCTTTTCCTGTATGGACTTTATAGAAGGTATGCTTTTTGCATCTCTGCGTAGTATCACTACACCCATCACCACATCATTCTTGTCGTTCAGACCTACTATACCCGTTCTTGGAATGTTGCCAAGTTTTACCTCGGCTATGTCCTTTACTAATATGGGCGCGTTGTTTCTATAGGCCACCACCACATTTTCAATATCTTTTAAATCCCTTATAAGACCCACACCCCTTATGAGAAAGTACTGAGATCCAAAGTCTATTGCCCTTCCACCCACGTTTATGTTGGAGTTTGACAGAGCTTGCGCCACATCCGAGAGCGAGACCTTATACTTTATTAAGTTTTCTGGCTTTACCTCCACTAAATAAGCTTTTATAAAACCACCGTAGCTGGCAACATCCTCCACACCTTCGGCAGTTTTTAGGTATCTTGCTACGACCCAGTCCTGAAGAGTCCTAAGCTCCATAAGGTTCCTGCTTCCTACCAAGACATAACGCATAACCTCGCCTATAGGGTTGGGTATTATCTGAGGGGTAACTCCATCTGAAAGGCTTACAGTAGATAATCTGTTTATAACTTCCTGCCTTGCTTCGCGGTATGAGATATCGTAGGAGAAGGTGCATTTTATGTCAGAAAGACCATACAGGGAAATGGAGTTTATACGATGAAGCCCCCTCATACCTGCCAGAGCTATCTCTAAAGGTACAGTTATCTGCCTTTCCACTTCTTCCGCGGACCTTCCGGGGTATAGGCTTACTATTTCTATGACGGGTGGCGATGGGTCAGGGAAGGCTTCCACATTGAGGTCCTTTATAAAAAGACTGCATGCAATGGTGACAACAAGCCCGAAAAGGAAAAACAGCAAGGCATTGTCTGTTACGAAACTGACGAACCTCCTCAAGGAGAGACCTCCCTAATGGGATTTAGAAGTACTTTCTGTCCCTTCTCAAGCCCAAAAAGAGCAACTCTTCCGTCTTCAAGCTCCTTGATAAAGTTCACTTCTTCCTTTACAGGCTTGTCATCCTTTAATACATAGACATAAAACTTACCATCCTGGTAGAGGATAGCACTTTTAGGCACAACCGCATAGGTCTCTTGCCCTATGATTATTTTTATGTTAAAGAACATGTTTATCTTAAAGGGTTCCTTCTCAAAAGGCTCTATAAAGACCTTTACTGTACGAGTATCCGGGTCTACCACATCGCTTACATATTTTATTGTTCCGCTAAACCTTTTTTCAGGATAAGTGCTTATGAAAAACTCTGCCCTATCTTCCCTTTTTACCCTAAGAGCGTCCTTATCTGGGAGCAGTGCTACCACCATAACTTTCTTTGGGTCGGCTATACTGAGTATCTCTGTTGATTGGTCAACCGCATCGCCCACATGAGCGCTTATTTGATAGACCACTCCATCAACAGGCGATGTGATGGTAATTGTTCCAAGACTGCCTCCAAGAAGCTCTAACTTCTTTTGTATGCCTTCAAGCTGAGCCTTTATAATTTTGTAGTTTGTCTCAGCGTCCATAAGCTCACTTTTTGATATGGCTCCTACTTCATAAAGCTCTTTTTTTAATCTGTATAGCCTCTCTGCCTGCACAAGCTGGGCAGATAAGGACAGCTTTTGTGAATAGAGATCTGTTATGTCTGGAGCTTTTACCGTTGCTAAAACTTGACCTCTTTTTACAGCATCACCTACCTGAACCTTTATACTTTGAACTACACCCGCAAGCCGTGAGGTTATCTTTACTGTGCCTTCCTTGTCTGGCTGGACATATCCAGTAGCCTCTACAAATTCTGGCACCTTTTCAAAGACCACCTCTATTGTCTCCCTCTTTGCCTGCTGTTTGGGTTCTTCTTTAAGTGCCTTTTCTCCACTACAAGAAGCAAGAAGCAGAAAGGATATAAGAAGCCTTCTAATCCTCATATTTACCTCCCGCCAAAAGCCTTAGCCTGTGATAGTTTTGAAGGTATTGATATTTTGCCTGTAAGAAGGCGTTGATAAAGGCTCTGTAAGTGCGTAAAGTATCCAAAAAGTCCAGCGTAGATATGCCTCCCAAAATGTAAGCTTTCTTTGTCCTATCTAATAGCTCATCAAGTAGCTTCTTCTTTTCTAAATAGGAGCTATAGACCTTTCTGCTTGCCTCATAGTCGTAAAAAGCCTGGGACACTTCCTTTTTTATGCTTTCCTCCTCTCTTTTTATAGCTATGAGTGTCTGCTCCTTTGTATTCAGTGCGGTAAGAAGGTCTCCCTGCCTGCGGTCAAAGACAGGAAGATTCATGGAAAGCCCAACGCCTATACCAGGCTTATACTTTACACCAAAGGCGTCGTACTCAACCCCCACTGATATGTCAGGTATTGAGTAAGCCCTCAAGAGCTTTATCTGATAATCCACTGACCTTAGCTGTTCCCTTAGGGACTTTAAACTTTCCCTGTTTTCAAGGGCTTGTTCAATTAGGCTTTCAAGACTTATATCTTCAGTAACTTCTTGCACTTGTGCGGGTTCGTAATTCCCGCCTAAGTAGAAGCTTAGATCCTTCATATCCTTTTTGTAGTTAGCTTGCGCTTGTTGTATTGCACTCTCAAGATCCACTTTGTAAAGTTTTAGCTTTATAAGGTCTATTAAACTTAAAAATCCCAGCTTCTGTTTTTGCTCCTG
>JBEULM010000024.1 GCA_041287335.1 Hydrogenobacter sp. | reverse complement strand
AGTTCTTGGGATAATGCTCACCTTTTACACTATAGGTCAGGAAGGTTTTGTGGACACAAAAAAGGTGATGGTTGGACTTGCACTTGCCCTAAAAGCTACCGCAGTAGGACTTTTGGTGGCTATACCTTCCACAGCTCTTTACAACATGCTTTTGAGAAAGGTCAAGGAAAAAGTAGCCATGTGGGAGAAGCTCAATGGAAGAGAGAGAGTTTAAAGACATAAACGTCATACCTCTCGTTGACATAATGCTTGTGCTTCTTACCATAGTACTTATAACGGCAACGTTCGTAGTTCAAGGGTCTATCCCAGTACAACTTCCCACCGCAAAATCTCAAGAGAGCAAACAGCTAAAAGGTATTGAGATAGTCATAACAAAGGATGGTAACATACTCTTTGAAGGAAAAAAGTTGGATCTTGATGAATTTGAAAGGATCCTTTCAGGAATGAGCAGGGACACAAACATAAAGTTACTGGCTGACAAAGATGCAAGCGTGCAGTCACTGGTAAGCGTACTTGATGTGCTAAAGAGACTAAACTTTGCGAAGGTTTCCATAAGAACAGAAATAAAGTAATGTATCTTAAATTAAGAGCTTACTTTACTTCCTTTTTCATACACACCCTTGTTATAGTTGTCTTCCTGATTTTTAGACCTCCATTGCACAGAACCGTGGAGATAGATCTCACAAAGCTTGAGATACAAAAGGAGCAGAATAAAGAAATAAAGAAGGAGATAACTAAAAGACAAGAAGAGATCACCCATTTACAAAAAGAACCTCCAAAAGTGGAAAAGCGAGTTAAAAAAAGCGTTGTAAAACCCCAAAGCGAGATAAAGGAGCAAACAAAAAGTAGTGAGATAGAGACTCCGAATACCCAAAAGGTGCAAACCGAAGAGAATCTGCCAAAAGAAGAAAGGAAAAGTGGAAGTGAAAGCTCTGAAGGGCTACCAGGCACATCCACAGAAAAGACTCCAGCGATAGGAAGAGGAAATCAGACTAAGCCCTCAGCTTCCGAAGTTACAGTAAAAGGGCAAAAAGAACTTGAGGAAGAGTTTTTAAAGGGAAAGCTGGAGATCATATCTGGCATAATAAAGCAGAACATCACCTATCCGTTGCTCGCGCGAAAGCTGGGTATGGAAGGAAGGGTCGTGATATCCTTCCTTCTCACAAAGGACGGGCATGTAAAGGATATAAAGGTTGAAGAAAGTTCCGGCTATAAAATCCTTGATGACAATGCAGTAAACACTTTAAGGAAGGTTGAGAAGTTGATACCAAAACCACCGGTGGATGTGAGGATCAAACTTCCCATTATTTACAAACTTGAGTAAGTCAGTTTTTAACATTTTTGGAAATTACTGATGCAAGTATGGATACGAGAATAGCGCTCATTATAAGGAGAAGCGAGACTCCAACGGGTATGTGATAAAAATCTGACACAAGCATCTTCACGCCTATAAAACCGAGTATGAAAGCAAGTCCATAATGCAAGTAGTGAAACATAGGTAGTATGGCATCGGCAGCAAAATACAGCGAGCGAAGACCCAGTATAGCAAAGATGTTAGAAGTGTAAACCACGAAAGGGTCTCTTGATATGGCTAAAATGGCAGGAACTGAGTCAATCGCGAACATGAGATCTGAGCTTTCTACAAATACAAGCGTAAGGAAAAGAGGCGTTGCGTAAACTTTCTTCCCCTCTTTGATGAAAAAACTTCCATTGTGGTAATCTGGTCTAAGTGGAATGAGCTTTCTTGCTATTTTGTAAACTAAGGTTTCTTCTGGATAAAACTCCTTTTCCTCTGTAGTCAGAAGCTTTACCGCAGAAGCCAGAAGTATAAATCCGAATAAATAAGTTATCCAATCAAATCTTTCAACTAAACCTATCCCAGTAAATATAAATACCGCACGCATTATTATGGCACCAAAAACACCCCAGAAAAGTATCTTGTGCCTGTACTCCTCAGGAATTTTGAAGTATGAAAATATGAGTATGAAAACAAATATGTTATCCAAGCTGAGGGATTTTTCAAGCAGGTATCCCGTGATGTACTCGGTTGCATGCGTATAACCCTTGGTATACCATACATAGAGACCGAACCCAAGCCCCAAAGATATCCAAAAAAAGGAGAGCAGAAGGGACTCTTTCACAGATACCTTATGGGGCTTTCTGTGTAAAACGAAGAGATCCAAAAAAAGAGCTATAAGTATGAATAGAGAAAACACCAGCCACTGAATCACTATATATATTATAGACTGAGTTTTTCTTTAATAAGGTCTATGATTTTTACCGGGATGGGATCGTATCCGTAGATCTGTGCCAGATAAAAGCTTACCCAGTCTCCCATGTGTATGAGGTAGAAAAGCCTCTGTGGAAAGTTCTCACCCTTACCCTTTAATACAAAGGGGGAAAGCCCCAGATCTTTGAGTATACTCTCTGTAAGTTCCACCCTCTTTATAACTCTTGGATGGTCTTCAGGATCAAAAAGCAAAACAAAGTTGCAAAAGCTTCGCGTTGTTGGATTGTCAAGCCCTACAATTTCATTGTGGTGTAGTTCCGGCAGTATAGCTGTGTAGCAGAGGGTTTTAGCGTTTTCGTTTATCTGTGTCTTCCACCTGAAGGCTACAGCTTCAAGAGAAGGCGTGGCATACAATACAGGTATGTATCTTTCAAGAACACTGGCTAACTTTTGCGCATCCTGTTTTACGCTTTCCCTATTTTTTTCTAAAAACAGCGCCATACCTTTAAGGCTCTCCTGCATTCCCACCAAGGAAAGTAAAGCTGATAACATGAAACCCAGCGCGTACCTGGGCGGATAACCTGCAGGCAACTGAATATGAGTGAGTCCTTCCTCCTTTGCAAAATCTTTCAACTTCCCTCCAGTGCTTACACATATGGGTTTTATACCCCTTTCTGTAGCTTGCTTTGCCACGCTTAAAGTCTCTTCCGTGTTTCCGCTGTAGCTAATACAGACAACAGCCCATCCTTTCTGTATGTAAGGAGGCAGATCGTAACCTCTTGAGGACAATACAGGTACAGAAATACCGCTTTTCTCAAGTAGTACCTTTGTGAGATCCCCTACTATACCTGATCCTCCCATACCGCTGAAGACTACACCACTGTATTCTTTTAAATTCATACTCTCACAGCTCACAGTACCCAGCTGTTTTGGAAAGTTCTCAAGCATTTCCTGAGCGTTCATATTCGCCTACCTCCTCTTTTGCTGTAACTCAATCGTTTTTACCTTCCTATAACTGCAGCAGTCAGTTTTTCAATCTCTCCTATTATAACTTCCTTCAACTCCTTTAGTCCTTCGCCTGTTACCGATGACACAGCTACAAAAGGAAAGCCCATTTTTTTAAACTCCTCCTCAAGCTCATTAAGGAGTTTTCTGTTTGAGAGTGCGTCTATTTTAGTGCCTACTACTATCTGCCTTCTTTCAAGCAATTTGGGATCGTACTTTTCCATCTCGGAATTCACGCTTTTAAAGGCTTGGATCGGATCCATCTGCCTAAAGTCTGATACATCTATAAGATGAAGTAAAAGTTTCGTTCTCTCAATGTGCCTGAGGAACTCAAGACCAAGCCCTTTTCCTTCCGATGCACCTTCAATAAGACCGGGTATATCAGCCAATACGATCTTTTTCCCATCCCCCAGATCCATTACGCCTAAGACAGGGGAAAGCGTAGTAAAGGGATAGTCAGCTATTTTCGGCTTTGCTTTTGTGAGCTTAGAAATGAGCGTGGATTTTCCTGCGTTGGGAAGTCCAATGATCCCGACATCGGCTATAAGTTTAAGCTCAAGTATTAGCCATCTATCCTCTCCTTTGTGTCCCTTCTCAGCGTAGCGTGGTGCTTGATTAGTAGGTGTGGCAAAGTGGGCGTTTCCCCTTCCTCCCTTTCCACCTTTTGCAACAACGCATCTTTGCCCCTCTTGTATGAGATCACACAGTATTTGACCACTTTGAGCGTCTATTACGACTGTTCCAAGAGGCACTTCCAACATAAGATCCTTTCCATTTTTACCGTGCTGTCTCTTGCCTTTGCCATGCTCTCCGTTTTGAGCCTTGAACCTTTTAGTGTACTTAAAGTCATAAAGGGTGTGTTTTTTTGAAGTAGCTATCAGTGTAACGTCTCCACCTTTTCCGCCGTCACCTCCTGCAGGTCCACCGAAAGGTTTGTACTTCTCCCTTAAAAAGGCAACAGCACCGTTACCTCCATCTCCCGCCTTAACATGTATTTTAACCCTGTCCACGAACATGCGATATATTTTATATATTATGCTTGCGGATATAAAAAACAGACTTGAAGAACTAAAAGAGAAGTTTTTTGATGTGGAGCAGGCTATGGATATAAGCTCTATGAAGGAGGAGCTAAAAAAAATAGACACAAGTATGTCTTCTGCGGACTTTTGGGAAGATCAGGAGAAGGCTAGGGAGCTGACCCAAAGGAGAAAGTTACTTGAAGAGACTATAAGGGAATTTGAAAGGATAAAGAGTTCCATCGAAGGAGTAGAGGAGCTTTTAAAGGAGGTTGACGAGGAAGATTTAGAAACACTCTCCATGATAGCTGAAGAGCTACAGTCCATAGAGAAACCTGTAAAGGATCTTGAGATAAAGACCTTCCTATCCGAGGAAATGGATAAAAGTAATGCTTACCTTACCATACAGGCGGGTGCGGGTGGCACAGAAGCGTGTGATTGGGCAAGTATGCTCCTGCGTATGTACAGAAGGTGGGCTGAAAGGCACGGCTACGAAATAGAAGTGATAGATGTAAATCCCGATGACGTTGCGGGCATAAAAAGTGCAACCCTCCTCATAAAGGGACCTTACGCTTATGGATACCTGAAGGGTGAAAGTGGCGTACACAGACTTGTCAGGATATCTCCCTTTGATGCTAATGCAAGAAGACACACATCTTTTGCTTCCGTATCTGTAGCACCGCAGATAGATGAAAGTATAAACATAGAGATAAGGGAAGAAGATATACAGATGGAAACCTTCAGAGCGAGCGGTGCGGGTGGACAGTACGTGAACAAAACGGACACCGCTGTGAGAATAAGGCACATACCAACAGGTATAACTGTCTCATGCCAACAAGAGAGGTCTCAGTTTCAAAACAGATTAAAAGCTCTTGAACTTTTAAAAGCCAAACTTTACCAACTTGAGCTTCAAAAGCTTGAAGAAAAAAAGAAAGCTCTTGAGGGTGACAAAACGGATATAGGCTGGGGTTATCAGATCAGGTCATACGTATTCCAACCTTATCAGATGGTCAAAGACCTAAGGACAGGTTTAGAAGTGGGGAATGTGGACGCCGTCATGGATGGGGATATAGATGCTTTTATAGAAGAGTACTTAAGGTGGAAGGCAAAGGAGAAGGTAAGGATCTAATGCTCTTTGCGAAAAAGGAGAGATTGAGGGAGATTTTTGAACGTCTAAAAAGTGATTACATAATTATAGCGCCAAAGGTAATAAATGGAGCTATTCTCTACGATAAAGTGGATAATTTTGACGAGTTACCCTTTGGCTATAGGGATTACCAAAAGGCTGGATATTATAGACTTGAAAAGCTTGATACGAAAGAGTTTTTTACATACACGCATCCGGTAAACTCCATCAAAAGTTTTATCCATCCTCCTGAACTCACCTTTATGCGAATGGAAAAGAAGGAAACTAAGGTAAAGTTTTCTTACGACTTGCCAAAGGGAAAATACGCCTTTTTTGATGTCAGAGCGTGTGACCTGAAGTCTCTGAAAATACTTGACGAAGTTTTTATGGATAAAAATATCTTTCCTGACCCATACTACAAAAGCTTAAGGGATGACATCTTTGTTGTTGCTGTGAACTGCACTTACGCAACAGATGTGTGCTTTTGTGATACATTATCTTCAGGTCCAGAGGCTAAGGAAGGTTTTGATCTGTGTCTTACAGAAATTGAGGAAGGGTTTTTGGTGGAAGTGGGAACCGAAAGGGGTGCGAAACTTTTGGAAGGCATATACCTTGAAGAGGCAGATGATGACAAAAGTAGCAAGAAGCAGGAGAAAATCAATAGTTTAAAAGTGAGAAAAGAAGTGCTCCCAGAGGATCTTCCTCAAAGGCTTTATAGCGCTATGGAACATCCTTTCTGGGATGAGGTGGCAAAGAGATGTCTTGCATGTGCAAACTGTACGCAAGTCTGTCCAACTTGTTTCTGCTTTGATATACTGGAAGTAAACGACATAGACCTCAATAGGAGCTGTAGGGTAAGGGTCTGGGACTCTTGCTTTAGTCCCTCTTTTGCAACTCTGCATAAGTTTAATCTGAGAGAGAGTATAATGTCACGATACAGACAGTGGCTTATGCACAAGTTCGCTTACTGGATAGATCAATTTGGCACTTTCGGTTGTGTAGGCTGTGGGCGATGCGTAACTTGGTGTCCTGTAGGTATTGATCTGCTTGAAAGTGTGAAATCCTTGTTAAAGGAGGAGTAGCCTTGAGGACAATACTTGCTCTACTTTCTTTGATCTGCCTCTCTTTGGCTGTATCCAAAGAAGACATGGACAGGCTCGTTGAAAACTCCACATCCGTGATAAAAGAATTGAGAGCTGGTACAGAGGGAATACCTGAGGAGCTTTTGAAGAAAGCCAGAGGTGTTATCGTATGCCCTGGGTTGATAAAGGGTGCCTTTATATTCGGTGCTGGAGGCGGAAACTGCGTAGTTAGCTACAAAAACCCAAATACAGGTGAGTGGAGCGCACCCGCCTTTTACACACTTGCTCAGGCTTCTTTTGGATTCCAGATTGGAGTAGAGTCTGTTGATCTTTTACTCGTCGTGAATACAGATAGAGGCATGAGAAGTCTTCTCAGGAGTAAGGTGAAACTTGGTGCAGATGTATCAGTGGCTGCAGGTCCCGCAGGTAGAAGCGCATCAGCTTCAACCGATATTAACCTAAAAGCGGATATATACTCTTACTCAAAAGCAAGAGGTGTATTTGCTGGAGTTTCCCTGCAAGGTGCTGTACTTATACCTTACGAAGACGGTATAACCGCTTATTATGGAAAGAAGCTCACTCCAAGGGAAATACTCTTCGGCAAGGTCCATATGCCATCATCAGCTATTGAGTTCACTAAAACCTTGAAAGCTTCAACCACCTTTTAGCTTTAAAAGCCTTATCCGATAAGACCTATTCACATTAAAACTGAAGAGTGTTTCTCCTTTATCCTCTTGACAGTTTATTGAATAAATCGCACCGGAAACCTTTTCTTTAATAGGATCACCTTTTGCGAGACCTACGTAGAGGCACACGGACAGTTCCTGTGGACAGTTGCACTGTATGGGAGCTTTTAGATTTACATTTTTTATAATTTTCTCAGCTATAGCTTTTCTGGAGCTTTCCCTTTGGTTGTGATAGGGAAAATATAGCTCTCCATAAAGAAATCTCAGAAACACACTTAATATGATGAGACTGTAGAAAAACCTTTTAAAGCTTTGAACTTCAAAAGATCTATAAATGTAAAAGGAAAATACAGTGGCAAGAAGGGGATAAAGGGGTAAAACATACCTACCTGCGGAATTTGACAAAAGGTAAGGAAGGTAATTGAGCGCAAAGACTAAAATGAGGATCCTTACTTCATGTGGAAGGTTGAACTTTTTATGTTTAAAAAGCATGCATACTGAAATAAAAAAGATCAAACTGTTTGGAAGGGTATCTTTGAAGTTAAGAAGAGGGAAGGTAAATATATGAAGAACTCTTGAAAACTTCTCCCCACTTATCCTACTGAAGCTTTCATAGAAGAGGGTCTTCAAATAGATATACGGATCTTGTGTATTTAAAAGCCACAAAGCGGGTAAAAGTACACTTATAGCGTGGGAAATGAAAAGTTTTCTGTCCAATATGAATCTCAAGTTTTTTTGATAAAGACCAAAAGCCAGCAATGTAAGAAAATAAAAGCCATAAGCTGGGAAACCTTTCAAAAGCGCTGACAGTCCAGTCAAAACACCAGCCAAGATACTCCAAAGAATAGAATTACTTTTTAAGTACATATAAAGGCTCACCATACTTGCAAATACAAAGAAGGTTAAGGTAATATCTATCTCGGCCAAGTATCCATAAAAGAAAAGTACGTTCCCAAAGGTCAAAAAAATGAGCGCCGAGAGGAGAGCCATTTGCGAGTTCTTAAACAGGTAGTAAGAAAAGGCAAATATAAGCAAAAGGCATAAAAGCAAGAATGTTAAGCTCACAGCTCTTGCGGTTAGTTCACTCCAAGGCAAAAAGTGAGAGTATAACAGTATTAACCAGTTAAATAGCGGTGGTTTATTAAAGTATGGCTTTCCCAAAAGGTATGGTTGGATGTAGCTTTGGCTTTTGGACATCTCGTAAGCCACAGCCACCCTTAAAGGTTCTTCATTTCTAAACTCGTAAGTGTTTATATTGGGTAAAAGAGACACAAAAGACAGGAACAAAAGCAACAAAATAACCACTTTCGCTTATAATTATAACACATGGGATACAAAGTAGCCATAGTGGGAGCTACAGGTGAGGTAGGAAGGACTTTTCTGAAGGTTTTGGAAGAGAGAAACTTTCCGGTGGACGAACTGGAACTTTTCGCATCGGAAAGGTCTGAGGGTATCCACCTTACCTTTAGAGATGAGAAGGTAAAGGTTCAGGCTCTTAACAAAAGATCGGATTTTAGGGGTATAGATATAGCTCTGTTTTCTGCAGGTAGTTCCATAAGTAAAGAGTACGCTCCCAGATTTGTATCTGACGGCGCTGTGGTGATAGACAACTCTTCAGCGTGGCGCCTTGAGCCTCACGTACCGCTGGTTGTACCTGAGGTAAATCCCGAAGATGTTAGAGAACACAAAGGCATAATAGCCAATCCCAACTGCTCCACTATACAGATGGTTGTGGCACTAAAACCCATATACGATGCTGTAGGTATAGAAGCTATAGTTGTCTCCACTTATCAATCCGTATCTGGTGCAGGTGCAAAAGCCATAAGAGAGCTTGAGGAGCAGGTAAGAGCATGGTGCGATGGAAGGGAGCTTCCAGAACCTAAGGCTCTGCCAAGAAGAATAGCTTTTAATGTTATCCCTCAGATAGATGTCTTCACGGAAAACGGATACACCAAAGAAGAAATGAAGATGTTAAACGAAACGAGAAAGATCATGCATGATCCCAACATGAGGGTTTCCGCAACGACTGTAAGGGTTCCAGTCTTTTATGGACATTCGGAAGCGGTAAGTGTAAAGCTTAAAAAAGAGTTAAGTCCTGAAGAAGCTAAGAAAATCCTCTCTAAGGCTAAAGGTGTTGTTCTTGCAGAGTATCCCACAGCTCTGGATGTAGCAGGAAGAGACGAGGTTTTCGTGGGAAGGATAAGGAAAGATCTGGTATTTGAGCCGGGTATTTGTATGTGGATAGTAGCTGATAACATACGCAAAGGTGCAGCCACAAATGCCGTACAAATTGCAGAACTTTTAACTCAGTTTGCGCTCGTGTGAACTATGTTAAGGATAAAAAGTTCCGCACTTGAAAAGATAATAGCTCAAGCCGAAAGGGATTATCCTTACGAAACTTGCGGTCTCTTGCTTGGAAAGATAGATGGGGATGTGAGAACCGTTTTTGGAGCTTTTGAGACTCCAAATGTGAATCCGGATAGAAAGAACGACAGATACGAAATAGCACCTGAGGATTACCTAAAAGCTGAGGAAAAGGCGCGCCAGTTTGGTCTTGAGATAGTTGGAGTTTACCACTCACACCCGGATCACCCCGATAGACCTTCCAAGTTTGATGAGGAGAGAGCCTTTGAAGGCTTTTCGTACATAATACTTTCTGTGAGCAAAGGTAGAGTTGTCTCTTACAAAAGCTGGGAACTTTTTGAAGAAAAGTTCAGACAGGAAGATATTTATGTATTCGGATGAAGCCTAAACTGAGGTATATAGACGTGATCGCACTTGACGGGGGGTTCCTTATAAGGGATCCTCTGGGTATCTCGGAAAATCTTTTCGTTTCAAAGGAAGCTTTGCTCATCATGTCCTTAATGGATGGAAGCAGAGACGTACTTGATATAAAAGCCGATTATTTTAGGCTTACCGGACAGATCATAAGCGATGAAGACCTTATGGACTTTTTAAAGAGACTTGATGATGCCCTATTTTTAGAAAACGAGAAATATGCAGATGCACTGCAGTACAAAAGGCGAGAGATGTTTACAAAGGGTATAAGGGATATGTCCCATGTGGGGGAGGTGTATCCTGCAGATGCACAGGCGTGTGAACGTTTTCTGAAAGGACCAGAAATACAGGAAAGACTTTCTCCACTTGGTATTATGGTACCACATATGGATATAAGAATAGCCAAAAGTACTTATTGGGAAGCTTACGGAAGGATAAAAGGGGACAAGGATCTTGTCGTCATTTTAGGAGTATCTCACTATTGGCACGAAATGCCCTTTTCTGCGCTTCCCCTTGATATGAAAACGCCCTTTGGCATACTAAAAACTAACAGAGCGCTTATAGAGAAACTTCAAAGCTTTTATAACTTTGATATTACCCATGACATTTTATCATACAGATACGAACACTCTATAGAATTTGCATCCGTATATGCAAAAATGATCTTTCCAGAAGCGAAGGCTTTGGCTCTCATCGTGTCTTACGGTGATGAAAAATTTCTGAAAACTCTCGGAGAGAATCTTCTCAGGGTGGTTGAGCCTTTTATACATAAAACGCTCTTCATATCCAGCGTAGATATGAGCCATGTAGGTAAAAAATTTGGGGACAGCCTTTGTTACGATCCATCTTTCAAAGACAGGGAGTATCTGAGATATCTTGAAGATCTGGAGTATGAGCAAGCCTTTGAGCTTTTAGAAAAGGACAAAAACAGGACGAGAATAGATGGACAATACACTAACTTTGTATTTGCACATATACTCAAAAAGTGCGGGCTAACTAAGGGAAGAATACTTGATTACAAAGTATACTATGAAAGACTTACAGACTCTAAGGTATCTTACGCAAGCATGGTGTTTTAACATAAAACCGGCAAGAAGTCTCCATCTTCTATATACCAGTTTTATATAGTATATGTTGTATGAGTCACTCACCTTACGAGTGGTAGGGCAGGAACTGTCCAAAGTGAACCCTCCCCTCAGCTAATTGAGGAGCTTCCTGCTTCAACGGAGCTTTTAGCTCCTCCACAGGCATAAGCTCGGGTCGTTCCGACCCTACCGCTCGTTAGGTGAGCGAACCCATAAAGCAATAAGTTTTTGCCTGCGTTTATATCCCTGTCATGTCTTGTGCCACACACAGGACAGACCCACTCTCTATCGCTCAGCTTGAGTTCTTGATTTTTGTATCCACACACATGACAGGTTTTAGAAGATGGATAAAACCTGTCAGCAAAAATCAGCTCTCTTCCATGCCACAAAGCTTTGTAGGATAGATACTCAAAAAACTTCCTCCATGAGCTGTCCTGTATGTGCTTGGAAATGTTTCCAGAGAGAAGACCCTTCACATTTAAGTCCTCAAGGATAATGGCTTGGTTCTCGCTCACTATCCTTCTGGACAGCTTATGCAAAAAGTCCTCTCTCTGGTTTTTGACTTTCTCATGAAGTTTTGCCACCTTTAGCCTTTGTTTTTCATAGTTTTTTGAACCCTTTTGCTTTCTTGAGAGTTTCCTCTGCTCCTTTGCCACCCTCTTTTCTGTTTTGACAAGATACTTGGGATTTTCTACCTTTTCCACACTGCCATCTGAGTAGCAAATGGTGGCAAAATGCTTAACTCCTACATCTATGGCACATATTCTATCCACCGCCTCTAACTTTTGAATTTCTTTGCAAACCCTCACAGTCAGATAAAAAGAACCAGC